>CAYFVS010000448.1:0-16536 GCA_964346565.1 uncultured candidatus Brocadiaceae bacterium
TGGACCTCGACGCCGGCGGCCTCCAGGTTCAGCGCCTCCAGGTTCGGAGCCCGCCCCGCCCCGACCAGTATCTCGTCCGCCGCCAGTTGCCGTTCCTCGCCGCCGCATCGCGCACAGACCACCTTCGCCCCGTCGGACAACTCCGTCCGGACGACCTCTGTGTTCAGACAGACGTCAACGCCGTCCCGCCGGAAGGCGTCGGCCAGGATGGCGGCCGCGTCGGCGTCCTCGCGGGACAACAGGTGGTCCCGCTGCTCCAGGATGGTCACCCGGCTGCCAAGCCGCTGGAACGCCTGGGCCAACTCGCAGCCGAGCGGCCCCCCGCCCAGCACCGCCAGCCGCGGGGGTCTCTCGGTCAGGTCGAAGACCGTCTCGTTCGTCAGGAAGCCCGCTTCCTCCAGCCCCGGTATGTCGGGGCGTACGGCCCGGGCGCCAGTGGCGACCACGGCCCGCCTGAACCGGAGAGTCTTCCCGGCCACCTCGACGGTCCGGGGTCCGGTGAAACGTCCTTCCCCGAAGAACACGTCGACATCCATCTGGCGGAATCGCTCCGCTGCGTCATCTTGGCTGATGTGGGCTCGCAGGCGTCTCATGCGCTCCATGACCGCCGGGAAGTCCACCGTCACGCCGTCCGGCACGCGGACGCCGTACCGGCCCGCGCGGCGGACGTCCGCAGCAGCGCGGCTGGAGCGGATGATGCACTTGGAGGGCACGCAGCCCACGTTCAGGCAGTCCCCGCCCAGCAGATGGCGCTCGATGAGGGCGACCTTCGCGCCCAGGCCGGCGGCGCCCGCCGCACAGACCAGCCCGGCGGTCCCCGCGCCGATCACCACCATGTTGTAACTTGTCGCAGGCTTCGGGTTCTGCCAGTCGGGGGGATGCGCGTTGCGCAGGAGACGCCTGTTGTACTCGTCCATGGGGCTCACAAGCGGGTCATCAGCCATCGGTGTTTCCCTCCTGAGTGCTCTCCTCGCCGACCTCCCTCCTCAGGGCCCGTGTGGCGATCCGCGCCACGAACAGGGCTACCCCCACGGCGATGACCAGGCCGACCCAGAACGCTATCCTCTGCGCGGCGGTGCGCTTGATCTCCCCGGCGGCCAGCCGCGCCAGGCTGCCGACGCCCGTGCCGATGTAGACGTACATGACCGTGCCAGCCAACATGCCCACCCAGGAGGCCAGCGCGTACGTCCAGAAGGGGACGGCCGTGAGCCCGTAACCGTAGTTCTGCAGGTTGAAGGGGAAGACGGGGCTCAGCCGGGTCAGTAGCACGATCTTGAACCCCTGCCGGCCCACTGCCTCATCTATGGCCCGCCACTTCGGGTTGTCGGCCACACGGCGCGCGACCCAGTCCCGCGCGATGGTACGCCCCACGAGGAACGCGACGCACGCCCCGAGCGTGCTGCCTGCTGAGACGGTGACCACCCCCAGCGCCAGACCGAAGACGATGCCCGCTCCGATGGTCAGCACCGAGCCGGGCAGCATCAGCACGCAACTGACCACGTAGGCCGCCACGACGAGCACCATGGCCAGCAGCAGGTGCCGCTCCTTCAGGTCGCCAGTCCACTCCAGCATCGTCTCCAGGTACTCGCGCACCGGCAGCAGGCGCGTGCCCCCGTAGAGCGCGACGGCAGCGAGGAAGACCATCAGTGGCAGCAGCCAGCGCGGCCGCCTCCGTCCCGGATGCTCTCGGTCTGCGTCGTGTGGCTCGCTTCCGGCCCCCACCTGCACCCCCTGCCATCGCCGGCGCGGCTGGACTCACTGCTGCTCGAAACGCATGAGGTGAAACCCCCCTGCCTCGACGCGCACGGCCATGCTGGCGAACTCCTCTCCCGTTCCGCTCTCCGGCCCCAGCCATTCGCTGCGCTCGCTGGAGAACTCCCGCAGGCTGTAGCGCGCCGGGCCCTCCAGCACCGCCCTCAGCTCGACCGGCGTCATGATGGCGCTGTCGCGGCAACTGCCCAACGCGACCAGCACCCGGCCCTCCCCCGCCAGCGCCACCGGATGGATACCGGCGTGGCCCACGCGGACCCGTTCGGTCAGATCCTCCTCCAGCACCGTCTTGGCGCCGGCTTCCCTGAAGTCCGCGTCGGCATAGACGTGCAGGCCATCCGGCATCCGGCCGGTGAACGCGGTGATGTGTCCCCCGTGGTAGCAGACCTTGACTGCGGCGCACCACTTCCATTCGGGCGGAATGAGCGGCCGGATGCCCGGTCGAGCGGGACTCATCATGAAGCCGCAGACCCCCTCCACGGCCGCCCACAGGAACCGGGGCGGCTCCCACGGCGACAGCCTCATACCGCGGTTGATGAGGCTCTCTCCGTCGAACCACTCCGAGAACTGGCCGGGCACGGTGCTGTAGATACGCGGGTGTTCGTTGTAGTGCTCGTAGGATGCGTGCAGCGCGCGGACCATGAACTCCGGATGGTAGCGGGCAGCGGCGAAGGCATACCACCACGTCACTCCCGGCCATACGCCCCCCAGGAGCCCCACGTAGCGGGCGGGATCGTAGAGCGGGTCGCGCTGAGAGCAGCACCGCAGCCCCGCCGGCGTCCAGAAATCCGGGCTGTTCAGCCGCCGTATGATGCGGAACGCCACGTCTTCCTCCGCCACGCGGAACAGCACCGGGAACAGCTCGTCGGCGGTCACATCCGTATGCCGCCGCCCCTTGGTGTCTATGTTCAGCAGGTAAAGCCGCCGGTCGGAGTCCAGCAGGTGTTCGTTGATGGCCTCCGTGAGTTCCTCAGCCGCCCCGTAGAAGCGGTTGTAGTCGTCGGCGCGCCCGATGTTCTCGGCCATGTGGCCCATGGCGCGGAGGGCGGCGGCGCACTCCGCATTGACCTCCGTGACCGCGCCGTTAATGCGGTAGTTCGGGATGACGTTCCGCCAGCCGCATATGCCGTGCACCTCAACGCCCTCGGCGCTGCAGAAGACCAGTCCCCGCTCGTCCCGCTGGGAGAGGATGTACTCGGAGGCCCGGCGCACCGACCCGTACACCTGGCCCAGGTAACCCACGTCCCCGGTGCTGCGGCAGTGGTGGTTGACGGCCAGCACGAACAGCGGCGTGGCGTCGTTTATGTTCAGTCCGTAGTCCTCGCTGCGCCCGGTCCGGGCGTCGAAGTACTCGGGGATCATGCCGCTGTCATACTGCGACTCAACCAGCTCGTTGAGCAAGTCGCGGGACGCATCCGGCATGAAGTGGTCGCACCCATAGATGAACCACGCCGCATCGCGCGCCACCACGTTGGAGGAGACTCCCGGCTCGTTGGTGAACGACTGGCCCTGCGGGTAATGGGCCATGACGCGCAGCATGTTGACCTTCGACCAGTAAGCGCCCTCGTTGATGACCGGGTCGGGGGTCATGACGCCGCACAAGGACAGCTTCTCACGGACGTAATCCACGGTGCCGGCCAGCGCGGGCTCTGCCTCGCGCACCCGCGCGACCTGGCGCTCGGCCGACTGCCTTCCCTGCGGTGTGAACGCCAGGATGAATGCCATCCGCCCTTCGGCCCCGGCGTCCAGGTGCAGGTGGACTTCCAGGCAACCGACCACGTCCCCCGCTGCGCCGCTGTTCCCGTCCAGCGGAGGCACTACGTCGGCGTCGTAGAGCGCTCCGAAGTCGCCGGTCAGGGCATGGCAGACGGGCATGGGGCTGGCGGTCAGCGCGCGAACCCAGTCCGCCTGGCCCTCCTCCCAGGCGTAGAGCACGCCCTTGTGCGGGTCCCAATCGCCCCGGATGGTCGGCGTGCGTCGGCTGCCGGCGAAGCGACAGAATGCGTACGCGCTGAGCCGTCGCTCCGAGCCGGCCTGGTTCTGCACGCGGACAAGGTAGTAGAGAACGGTCTCGTCCAGCGGCCCGTCCGGCGGCCCGTGAGGCACGAACACCGTCTCCTCGACTGCCAAGCTGCCGGGCAGCTCGAAACTGTGACTCTGGTAGGCGGGGTGCAGGACGAACTGACCGATCTCCGCCTGCATTAGTGGCACGTCCGCACGCTGCGGCTTGCCCCCCCGGCCGGCCGCTTCCACCCGCGTGTCGGCGCTGGCGTAGCGCACAATCAGCGGGCCGGCCACTTCCTCCCCCACATCGGTGGAGAAGAAGCTCCGCACCCGCCCGTCGGTGCCCGTGTTGACCCAGCAGTGACCGTTGCCCAGGCTGGCCCCGGGGCCGAGCTCCGCGTCGCTCACCCGGTAGCAGGGCATGACCCCATCGAGCGAGATGGCCTCGACGACGTCAGCCATCACCCACCCCCGGTCCCCAGTCGTCTGTGTCAGTCGTGATCGCCGTGGAAGGCCGACGGTCCCTCCAGCACGTGCCATTCGGCCTCGCCGAGTATCGCCCGGCACTCGGCGACCGTCCTGCCCCTGCTCTCTTCGGTGCGCTCCTCGCGGTCGCGCGGGTTGCCCCCCGATTCCGCCCACAGCAGGTTCGCCCCGGCCGCCGCTCCCAGCGCATTGGGCTCATGGGTGCAGTCGCCCGGCACGCTCAGCGGTATGACTACGCGGCAGACCGCCAGGATGTGCGCCATGCGCGCCTCGCTGACGAATCCGTGCCGCGCCATCTCGGTGCCGGGGATGGGAATGCGGCGGGCGGAGCCGCTGTAGTCGGGTTCCACGTCCCTGGTGATCAGCAGCTTCTGGACCAGCTCGGTCGTGGTGTGTTCCGGCCCGACGGGTTCCAGGCACGTTCCGATGGCCAGGCCGGCGTCCCTCGCTGCCCGGAAAGTGGCCATGCGGCGCCGGGGGGGTATCTTCGTGTCCCGGCCCTCGCCCAGCCGCAGAGCGTGGTAGATGCCCCGAAAGCCCACCTGTCGCATTTCCTCCGCCACGTCGGCGTCGAAATCGCCCACGTTGGCGATCATCACCGTGTCCGGCTTGAGCGCCGCGCGTACGGCGGCGCTCCGTTCGAGGAAGCGCTTCATCGGGTACATGCCGGTGGCCATCAGGTAGACGGCGTTCGCGCCGTCCTGCTCGAACTGACGCGCCTGCCGGATGACATAGTCAACGGGGAACTCACGTTCCTGATCGAAAACATGGTTGCAGGCGGCAAAGGCACAGAACGTGCACCCCCGCCGGCAGGGCCCCACGTTCATGGCCGTCTGGGCGTGCACCTCCGCCCGGCCGTCACAGGCGATTTCCGACAGCCGCCGCGCGCCGGCGATGAGCGCTGCTGACGCCGGAGAGAAGATGGGGATCTCGAACAGCCCCGCGATCTCCTGCTCGTCGCTGACGGGTCGGCCAACGAAGGCTCCCTCCAGGGCCCGCTCCACCAGTGACTGCGTGCGTTTGAGACCAATGCCCATCGTCTGCCCCCCATCGCTGTAGTGTGCTGATGGTGTTCCCTGCAACGACCAGCCGGGACTTGTTCAGCCCCTTTCCGGCACCAACAGCCCGTGCAGCGCGACGACGTGGCCCATCTCCTCTCGGATGATGTCCTCAACTCGTGGGCGGCCAAGCTCGTGCGGCACGGCCTCGCGGATGCCGAGGTAGAAGATGATGGAGTCCTTCTCCAGTTCGATGGCCTTCTTAAGTATCCGGGCGAAGCTCTTCGTCCCGCCGAGCCAGTCCACGGGGTCAGCCCGCAAGTCGAAGACCTTCCCCGAGGCCACGGCGCGGAGGTACTGCCCTGCCTCCGCGTTCGGGTCGTAGAAGGGCTCCTGGCGCGCCTCCGGGGCCAGCCGCTCAGCCATCCGAGCGAAGGTGCGCTCGTGGCTGCGCTCCATGACAGCCAGGTCACGAAGGAGGCCTCGCTCACGGCCGCGCCGGGACCGCTCGGCGGCTACGTCATAGAACCGCGCTCCGTTTCGCTCGATCTGGCGAGCTATCTCCAGTATCTCGCTCGCGTTGTACCTCACCCGTCCCCCTCATGCTCGGCGGGACGGACGAACTGACGCGATCCCAGCTCCTTGTCCAGCATGAGGATGCCTTGGCCGGAGCCGCCGATGATCTGCAGGCGCCGCACGATGTCCTGCGCGGTGGCTTCCTCCTCCACTTGCTCGCTGACGAACCACTGCAGGAAGGCCTGCGTTGCGTGGTCGCCCTCTTCCACCGCCGCGTCCGTCAGACTGCCAATCAGCCCCGTGACCTTGGACTCGTGCTCGGCCACGTTCTGGAAGGCGGCCAGCGGGCTGCTCCAGTCGCCCGGCGGCTCGTCAATGGCCGACAGTCGGACGCGCGCGCCCCGCTCGACCAGGTAGTGGTGGAACTTGGAGGCGTGAAACGTCTCCTCCTGCGCCTGGGCGCGCATCCAGCTTGCGAACCCGGTCATCCCCTCGGCGTCGAAATAGGCCGACATCGCGAAGTAGAGGTAGGCCGAGTACAACTCCGCGTTCAACTGTTCGTTCAGCTCCTGCACCAGACGCCGGCTGAGCATGGCAGTTCCCCCCGGCAGGGCTTGCAGTATATGTAGGCGCAGACGTGGCCCCCCTGCCGTACCGCCCCCGTCGCGCTGAGACCAGGCCGGCGCGCTCGCCCCCTTGCCGACCGGCCGACATGCATGATAGCGCATCGGCCGGCGCCGCACAAGCCCACAACATACGGTTTCTACTACACCAGGCGCTCCCGCAGGGCGTGGACGGCGCTGCGCCCGCAACGCAGGAACATCAGATCTGTGGTTCCGGCTACGTGGGGGGTCATCACCACGTTGTCCAATTCGCGCAGCACGTCGTCCACCGGCGGCGGCTCCGGCTCGAACACGTCCAGGTAGGCGCGGATGCGACCGGTGGACAGCTCCGCGCGCATCGCCTCCCCATCCACCAGGGCCGCCCGGGCGCAGTTGACCAGCAGGGCGCCGTCCTTCATCAGCGACAGTTCCCCCGCGCCGATCATTCGCGCCGTCTGCTCGGTCACCGGCGCATGGAGCGACACGGCGTCGGCAACTCGCAGCAGATCGTCCAGCTCGACCAACTCCACATCCAGTTCGGCCGCCTGCTCCTGGGTGACGCCCGGGTCGCAGGCCAGCACGCGGCAGTCAAACGGCACAAGGTACTCCGCCATGATGCGCCCCACCCGGCCGAGGGCCACCAGCCCCACGGTGCTGCCGTTGAGCTGTCCGGCGACTCCCTGGTAGGTAGGCCACTCAACGCCCGCCCGCATCTGGTCGTTGTAGTGAACCATCCGGCGCAGCCCGGCGATGATCGCCCCCAGGGCCCACTCGGCCACTGCCTCATTGCAGGGGCGCGAGGCGTCCGCCACCGTCACGCCCGCCTCCTGCCAGGCGGGGGCAACCTCATTGTGCTGCCCCCACCAGTGGGCTACGGCCACCACCTGCACGGTGCCCGCCTGCCGCAGCGCCTCCGCCGTCACCTCCTCCGCATGAGAGCCGTTCAGCGACAGAATGCCCTGCACCCCCTCCAGGCGGCCGACCATCTCCTCCGGGCCCACGGGCTCGGAACGCCAGCCGTCGTTCACCACCTCGGCGAAGGAGCACAGAAGCTCCTCGTTATCCTCGTCCATGTACACGTCGTAGGGGCACCATTCGACCCGGTGGATGTAAACGCGCGGTTTGCTCATGAAGTCCTCCCGTGCTCTGTGAGGGGAGGCGCATTATGCGGCCAGTGTGCAACCGTGTCCAGCGAGCGCGCCCGTCCTGCCCGTTGAACGGATGGGGCGCAGGACGGTATGATACCGGCCTCCCGCAAAGCGCCCTCGGAGCCTGAGATGCTGACCGACAACATACTGGACCTGATTGGCAACACGCCGCTGCTGCGGCTTTCCGGGGAGAGCGTCTATGCCAAGGCGGAGTTCCTCAACCCGGGCGGCAGCATCAAGGACCGCGTCGCACTGGCCATGCTCGAGGGGGCCGAACGGGACGGCCTCCTCGGACCGGACAGCATCGTGCTGGAGCCCAGCTCCGGCAACACGGGCATCGGACTGGCGCTGGTCGGCCGGCTGAAGGGCTACAGGGTACGCATCGTCATGCCGGAGGGCATGAGCGAGGAGCGCAAGAAGCTGATCGCCGCCCTTGGCGCGGAGCTGGTCCTGACCCCGGACGACGAAGGCATCGCCGGGGCGGTCCGCCGGGCAGAGCAGATAGCCGCCGAGGACGAGCGCGTGTACATCCCCCAGCAGTTCGAGAACCCGGACAACCCGCGCGTCCACTACGAAGAGACGGCCCGCGAGATCTGGCGGCAGATGGGCGGGGACATCGCCGCATTCGTGGCCGGGGTCGGCAGCGGCGGCACGCTCCAGGGCGTGGGCAAGTTCCTGCGCGAGCACAAGCCGGACACCCTCGTCGTGGCGGTCGAGCCGAAGAACGTCTCCGCCCTGTTGGGACACGAGCCGGGCCTGCACCAGATACAGGGCATCGGCGACGGGTTCGTGCCCGGCGTGCTCGACGTGTCCCTGGTAGAGCAGGTGGTGGAGGTCACCGACGAGGACGCTATCGAGGTCACCCGCCACCTGGGCCGGGACCACGGGCTGCTGGTGGGCATATCGAGCGGTGCCAACGTGTGGGCCGCGCGGCAGATAGCCGGACAGGTGGAAGGCAACGTGGTCACCGTCCTGCCGGACCGTGCCGAGCGCTACTTCAGCACCGCGCTGCTGTAGCAGCCGTCAATCGCCGACGCAGTCGGCCAGCCTGTCGCGCACGCCCCGCAGATCGGCCAGGATGGCATCTTCTTCGGGCTCGTCACGCGCCAGGGCCATGGCGCGCTCGCACTCCTCCAGGGCGAGGCCGACGTCCACCGGCTTCGGCTCCGAGCCGGCGTAGCGGCGGAAATTGCCGGCGTAGATGCGCTCCAGCACGGCGGCGTCCAGGCCGATGCCGCGGATGGTGGTGCCCCACATCTGGACCTCGTCCTCGGTTTCCAGGAAGGCCCGCATCCAGCCGACCTTATCCTTCGCCGCGCGTACCTTCTCCGGGTTGGGCGAGCCGGTGCCGCTGCTGTTGTCGGTGCCGAAGACGATGCGGTCGGCGTGCTCGTTGAAGAAGCCTCGCCACAGGTCGGGATCCTCGGTGAAGTTCACGTACATCTCCCCGCCGGGCGTGATGTCGAAGCTCACCTGCGGCCGGCGGTCCAGCAGGCCGCGAGCGGCGGCGATGTCGTCCGAGCGGAAGTTGAAGTGCGCGAAGATGACCCGCAGGTCCGGGAAGGACTCGAGGACGGACTGCTGCTCCCGGTAGAGTTGGTCGAGCGTGGGGAAGCTGCCGTCGCCGTAGAACCAGCCGTGCTCCTTCGCCATCGGCGGGCAGAGCTCGGGGTCCCAGAAAGTCCGCGGGTCGCCCACGTGAAACAGGATCGGCGCGCCCACCTGTTCCATGAACGCGTAGTAGTCGTCGTACATCGGGTCGTCCAGCGGATGGCCCAGCGCCTTGCGCGTGGTGGGCTTTCCTTCGATCATCTTCATCCCGTCGCAGCCGGCCTGCAGCAGGCGCCGGGCCTGCTCGGCGAAGTCCTCGTGCTCTCCCCCGACCTTCTTGTAGTGCAGCCCGCCGAAGGCATAGAAGCGCCCCGGATGGAGCGCCTTAACCAGCAGCGCGACGGGGTTCTGGTTCAGGTTCCGCCCGCCGTGTGCCGTCATGCAGAGGATGTTGATGGCTTCCAGGCCGGCTGCGTCCAGCATCCCCGTCAGGTTGGGCATGCTGCTGAGGCCCCGCATGTGGACATGTGCGTCAGTGATGCTGAAACCGTCCATGTTCCCTCCTTAGTCCAGTTGCCGGCGTTCTGAACCAGCCGCGCTCACAGCCAGCCGGTCAGCTCAGCCAGCAGACGGCTGTAATGGATGAAATCCGGCCAGGAGACGTCATTCGGGACTCCGTGGTCGCAGCCCGGAATGTAGCCTCCGTCCCGCACGACCGGCTCCACGCGCCGGAGTTCCTCTTCGATGGCCTGGCCGCCCTTCGCGATAGCCCGCTTGTCCACCCCCATCCGGTAAGCCATTCGCCGGGCGAAGCGGTTGCGCATGGCCACAAGATCGTTCCCCGCGGCGACCTCGACGGGATCGCAGACGTTGATGCCAGACTCGATCCAGAGCGGCACCAGGCTGTCCACCCGCCCGTCGGAGTCCATGTCCACGATGGGCACGTCCGCCTGGTCCGCCTCGCGGACCCATTGGTCGTAGCTGGGCTTGAGGAACTCGCGGGCCATCTGCGGGGAGATCATGGGCTTCTCCTTATAGGCCATGTCCTCGCTTATGAACATGCGGTCCACAACGCCCGCCGCCAGGAGCGGCGCCATCGTGCGGGAGACGAACTCCGTCCAGAATGCGCACATCTCCCGTACCAGGTCCGAATCGTCCATGAACATCATGCACAGTCGCTCGAACCCAACCCACTCGCGCATCTGCCAGAATGGCCCGGGGAAGGCCACGGTGCAGACGTAGTCCCGCTCGCGCAGCTCGCGGCAACGCTCGGCGAAGTCGTCCGGGAAGCGCCCCGGCTCCTGCGGGTCGTAGCGACGCTTCATCCCCTGCCAGTCTTCGCGAGATTCGACCGGCAGTCTGACCCACCGGCGCGTGACGAAGTCCACAGCATTGCGCAGGTAGCTGGGATCGAACTCGTCGGAGATCTCGCAGACGTTCCCCTTCCAGTCCTGTACCAGGTAATGGCCGTCGCGGTGCTCCAGGATCCTCTCCTCGAACTCGGGCATCATGCGGAAGCTGACGCCGTGGTGTACGCGGGGTTTGGTCCGGGGCAGGTCCAGGCCCAGCTCGTCGCACAAGGCGTCCAGCCAGGTTCGGTCGCCGGGCAGCCCCTCGGCGCGCCACCGCGCCAGGGTGGACTCCCTGGGCCAGCCGGGCTCGAATGGGGCGCGGTCCGGCCGGCTGAACTGGAGGGTCTGCACGTAACGCTCGCGGGGCGTGAGGGCGCTCATGGCAGTGGTGCCGATCTCTCCGACGATGACCGCGGGAAGTACCGAGGAACTTACGCGGCCCGGCGCCCGCGCGTCAACCGCCCCCGGCCGAAACGACTGCGCGGTTTCACCTGCCGCCCCCGATTTGGTACAATGCTGCGGGGCGAGGGTCTGTTGGAGGATAACCACCGTGGCAGGATCTATCCGCGCGGTCATATTCGACCTGGACGATACGCTCTATGATTGCACGGGAACGCTGCTGGATGCCTCCCGCCGTCGAGCCGCCGAGGTCTTGGTGCAGGCAGGACTGCCGATGAGCGAGCAGGAGGCATTCGAGCTGCAGCAGGAACTGGGGGCGCAGCACGGGCCGCATTTCCTGGTCTTCGACGAGATTGCCCGCCGCTACGAACTCGGCGAGGAGGTCATCAGCCGGGCTTACCGCGCGTACAACAGCGAGGAGGTGGACCGCATCAAGCCGTTCCCGGACGTGAAGCCTACGCTGCGCTTCCTCCGCAGCCAGGGCATCATCTGCTCGCTGCTGACAAGCGGCGTGCACCGTCGGCAGGCGATCAAGATCGAGAAACTGGGGCTGACCGACGAGTTCGACAACATCGTGATCAACGACGTGGAGCGGGGCGAGCTGATGGGCGAGTGCATGCGTTACCTGCTGGACAAGCAGCGCCTGCGCCCGGAGGAAGCCCTGGTGGTGGGCGATCGCCCGCCGGAGGAGATACACGCGGGCAAAGACCTGGGCATGTTGACCGCCCAGATGCTGCACGGCCGGTTCAGTGCCTTCGAAGCGCGTGACGAGAGCGAACGTCCCCATTACCGCATCACGCGCATCTTCCAGGTGCCCACGCTGGTGCGACTGCTCAACATGAGCAAGCCGCCGGAGTCGCTGCGGATTGTCGCCATCGGCGGCGGCACCGGACTGCCCATCGTCCTGGAGGGATGCAAGACCTACTGCAACGCCCCCACGGGCATCGTGACGGTGACCGACAGCGGGCGCTCCAGCGGCCGGCTCCGCGACGAACTGGGCGTCCTGCCCCCCGGCGATGCGCGCAACTGCCTGGTGGCACTGAGCGAACCGGGTGAAAGCGAACGGATGCTGAACCGGCTGTTCCAGTACCGCTTCCGGCAGGGCTCATTCGAGGGGATGAGCCTGGGCAACCTGGTCATCGCCGCGATGACGGACCTGGAGGCCAGCTTCAGGGAGGGCATCGGCTCGCTGAGTCGACTGCTGAACATCCGGGGCAAGGTCCTGCCCCCCACCACCGCCCACTGCCACATCTGCGCGGAACTGGAGGACGGCACCCACCGGGAGGGCGAGGTGAATGTGCGCGGGCTGGACAAGCCGCGCATCCGGCGCCTGTACCTGAAGCCAGAGGACCCGCCCGCCTGCGAAGAAGCGGTCCAGGAGATCATCGACGCCGACATCGTCTTGATCGGGCCGGGCAGCCTCTACACCAGCGTCATTGCCAACCTCCTGGTGCCCGGCATCCGCAAGGCCCTGGCGGAGACGAACGCAACGACGGTCTATGTCGTCAACATCGTCACGCAGCCAGGCCAGACCGACGGCTATGGCGCGGCGGACCACGTGCGCGCCGTGCTTCAGCACGCAGGACACGATGCGGTGGACTGCGCCCTGATAAACGTGCAGTTTCCGGGCGACGGTTTGCTGGAGCGCTACCGCAGCGAGGGGGCAGACATCGTGGCCCCCGAGCCCGCCCTGCGCGAGCTAGGGGTCCAGGTGGTGGAGGCGGGCCTCGTCGAAGACCTGGACCAGAAACGTGTCCTGTGGGAGAAACAGGACCTGTTGCGGCACCATCCGGACAAACTGGCCGACGCCGTCTGCCGCATTTACGCCGGTCTGCCGACGGCCCTTGACGACGGCGAGTCCGGGTGAGATACCTCTCAGTGCGTGGCGTCCCACAGGGAGCGCCGCATTTCTCCGGCTGCCGCCGCGACGGCCTCCTGCCAGTTCGCCTCTCCGTACTGCCTGTCGTATGGCGCCCGCTGCCAGGCTAAGATGATGCCCCGCGAGGAACTCACGACGGCACCCAGTCCATCCTCGTCGAACGCGCCCAGCACATCACTCACGCCGCCGCCCTGGGCGCCGAAGCCGGGCACAAGGAGCGGCGTGTGCGGCATGGCCCGGCGAAGCGCCGCAAGTTCCTCCGGGAACGTCGCCCCCACGACCGCCCCCAGCAGGCTGTAGCCGGATCCCCCGCGGTGGGCTGCGCCCCACTGCTCCACGAGTTCCGCCACCCGCCGGTAGAGCGGCCGGCCGCCGCAGTCCAGGTCCTGGATGTCCGCCGAAGACGGATTGCTCGTCTTCACCAGCGCGAACACGCCCCGCCCGCCCGGCTCGGCGGCCTCCAGGAAAGGCGCCACACCGTCGAGCCCCAGGTACGGATTCACCGTCAGGGCGTCAACGACGAAGTCGTCGGACTGCGGGACGCCCCCCGGGACTCCGCCGAGATGCCCGGCGGCGTAGGCCGCGGCAGTGCTGGCGATGTCGTTGCGCTTGACATCGCCGATGACGATCAACCCCGCCTTACGCGCGGCACGCACACTGGCGGCGTAAGCGCGCACCCCCTCGACGCCGAATCGCTCGTAGAACGCTATCTGCGGCTTCACGGCCACCGCATGCTCCGCCACGGCCCCGATCACGGCCCGGTTGAACGCTACGATCGCGTCCGCTGCGGCGCGGGGGGTCTCACCATATTCGGTGTAGGCCGCCTCACAGACCGTCGCCGGCAGCTTGTCCAGGCGGGGGTCCAGGCCCACCACGACCTGGCTCTGCTTTCGCTCTATCTCGGCCATCAGGCGGTCGGCGAAGTGACCGTCGTCCATGCGCGTCTCCCGTGGAGGCCGAAGGGGCAACCGGGCCGGACTATACGCGCCGTCCGGCGCACGCGCAACGTCGAGCTTGCGCGGATTGACAGCGTGTCGGCACGGTATTACGATGGAGGTTGATCGGGGTGCGCTTCGGAGGCCGGCAATGCCGCTCTACGAGTACAAGTGCGAAGATTGCGGCGAGACGACGGAGTTCCTGGAGACTTCTGGTCGCCAGGATGAGCGCACGTGCGCTTCGTGTGGCAGCGGCAGGCTCCGTCGCGCCTTCAGCGCCTTCTCCGCGCGTTCCAACAGCCCCACACGCTCGCGCAGCTCGAGCAGTTCCAGCAGTTGCACGAGCTGCAGCGCCTCCTCCTGCGCCTCCTGCCGTCGGTAGGTCTGACCGCCGGCTCGGCGCCGCTCACCCCATGCCCAGCGAACTCTGGTCGCCCACGATCAGCGCCCATTCCTTCCACAGGAACCACTCGGCGTTCTGGTTCAGGTACTCCAGCGTGTTCTCCAGCATCTCGTAGTGCTGGTTCTCCTCCCTGGAGAGGCGCTCGAACAGGCACTGCGTGTCGTTATCTTCAGCGTCCCCGGCGGCCCGGGCGTAGAGGTTGTAGCTTTCGGTCTCCATCTCCATCGCCTGCTGGACGGCCTCCTTCTCACCGCTCGTCACCGCGGCCTGTTCGTCCATCTGCTCGGCGGCCTCGGTGAACAGCGTGCGGATCTCGTCCCTGGGCATGGGCATCTGGTCCACGTCCACGCCGATGCCCGCGGCGATGTCCTTCACCACTCTCAGGTGGCGCCGTTCATCCCCGGCAAAGGACTTGAACATCCTCGTGCCCGCCTCGGTCGTGCAGATCTCAGCGAGCCGGGTGTAGAAGTCGGCGCCGTCAATTTCCAGCTTGCGCGCTTTCTGGACCGCTTCCTTCAGTTCTTCGCTCATTCGTGTGGACCTCCCGTGTTGATCGCTCGCTCGTCCTTACCCCAATTCGAGGCTACCCCTGCCACGGTCCGCTGTCAACAGCGTGCCGTCCGGCCGCTCGGACCGCGCGCCCCCCTACTGACCGCCCAGGAAGTCCAGCGACCGCAGTTCGCCGGCCTCCCCCTGGACCACCGCCCGGCGATAGACGTGCGCCGCGCACGCCAGGTCCTGGATCGCCAGGCCCGTCGAGTCGAACACGGTTACCTCGTCCTCGCTGGTCCGGCCGGGTCGCTTGCCGGCCACCACCTGGCCGATGTCGGCGTGGATGTCCTCCCGCGTGATGGCCCCCTCGGCCAGCGGGACGTTGATCTCCCCGCCGTGGGACGCCTGCTCCCAGTTGTCCACCACAACCGTGGCGCCGGCCAGCAGGGCGGATTCCAGCTCCTGCTTCCCTGGGGCGTCGGCCCCGATAGCGTTCAGATGGGTTCCCGGGCGCACCCACGAGCGCATAACTACCGGCTCGCAGACGGGGGTGACCGTCACCACGATGTCCGCCCCTGAGACGGTCTCCTGTGCCGAGGCTGCCCGTGCCTCCAGGCCGTGGCGCGCCTCCGTTTCGGCCGCCAGTGCCTCCGCCCTGTCGGATTCCAGGTCGCAGATCAGCACCTGCTCGAGCGAGCCCATCACCTCGGCGAGGCCCTGGAGCTGGGGCCCGGCCTGCCGTCCCGCACCGATGATGCCCACCACGCGCGAGTTCGACCGGGCAAGGTAGCGCGCCGCGACGCCGCCGGCAGCCGCCGTGCGCATCGCCGTCAAGTAGGTGCCGTCCATGATCGCCAGCGGGAACCCGTTCTGGGGATCGAACACCGTCACGGTGGCCATGACCGTCGGCAGGTCGCGGTTGTGCGGGTGGGCGTTCACGTTCTTGACGGCCGCCAGCCCGAGCTGCGGATCATAGGCCGGCATGCAGCGCAGATCGCCGTCGCCGAACTGCAGGTAGGGCTTCGGGGGCATCTGGGTCCTGCCCTCGCCGTAGGCGCGGAAGGCCGACTCGACCGCCTTCAGTGCGTCCTTCATCGAGAGCACCGAGCGTACGTCGCCCTGGGTCAGAAGGTACGTCTGCCGGCCGTTCATCTGGTCGCCCTCTCCGCTGGTGCAGGAGCCTCGGTAGCAACAAGCAGCCGGAATCGTAGCCGGGTAAGTGGCCCTCAGCAAGCGAGGGAGGGACCTCTTGGCTTGCGGCGAGGGAGGGTTGCACCTATAATGGCCGTCCCGGTGGGGACGTAGCTCAGCTGGGAGAGCGCGGCACTCGCACTGCCGAGGTCGAGGGTTCGAATCCCTTCGTCTCCACCACCCTTGCCCCGTCTTCGCGCGCTGAGGCCCGCCCGAACACAGCCCCCGCAGGCGCGATGAATCGGTCAAGACACCGCCGCGTTCCGCTGTGGGCGGCCGCTCATTTCTCCTGGTCAGTGTGCGGGGCCCGGGAGAAGTCCAGGATGCGTTCGGCCCGTACCACGAGGCACCGTCGCACCTGCGGCACGGGGACCTCGGTCTCGGCGTCGGCCGCGTAGCCGTCCAGCACGCCCAGCGTCTCGATCCCTTCCACCTCGCCGATGATCTGGTAGCCGCGGTCGGCTTCCTCATCCCAGATCGTCAGGGATACGCGCGGGTTATCCGCCACGTTGGCTAGCGTGCCCGGGCAGAACCACTCGGCGACCTCCAGCTTGCGCCCCGCGGCTTCGTCCAGCGTGCCCGCGCACCCCAGGTGCGGCGTGCCGGCGGCGTCGGCCGTGGCCACGAACACCGGGTGGCGCCTGGCCAATGACAGCGCGTCGGCCATTGCCACTTCGTTCATCTGCAGAGCCTCCTCTTCGTGTCTTCGTCTCACACAACGAGGGCGCCGCTCAGCCGGTCTCGGTGGTCAGGAACTGCTCGAACCAGTCCCCGGCCAGTTCTGCCACCTCCTCCAGTGCGCCCGGCTCC
>CAYFVS010000449.1:0-8258 GCA_964346565.1 uncultured candidatus Brocadiaceae bacterium
ATAGTAGGCCACCGCCGCCAGCACAACCGCACACAGGCCAAAGACCCAGTGCACGTAAGACATGACTCCGAAGGCGAGGCTGGCCAGCGCAAGCGAACCCCCGGGCTGGCCAAGGAAGGCGGGCAGCGCCAACTGCCGGGCAGGCTCCCGGGCCGCGGAGTTCGAGCGAAGCCCGGCCAGCAGACCCATCAGGCCTCTCTGCTTGCCCCGCGGCTGCACCACGAAGCTGATCCGCCCCATTGCCACGACGTCCCCGCCGTGAAGACGCTGCTTGCGCACCTGCTGCCCGTTGACCTGCACGCCGTTGCGCGAGCCGAGGTCCTCTACGTAGAGCGCCTCCCCGTCGGCGTAGAAGTACCCGTGTCGGCGGGATACCTCGCGGCTCCTCAGCACGACGTCGCAGACGGACGAACGCCCCACAAGAAGCCCTGTGGGCCCCACCTGGTAGTGCTGTCCCTCACGCTCAGGGCCCTTCAGTTCGACCGAGAAGCGCGCGTTCTGGTCCTGGGCCGACCACATGGATGATCGCTCCGCTGGCAGCGTCCGGGCATCATCTGACTCTACACCACACGCCCGGCTGGCGCAAGCTTTCGGGCACCGTGAGCGGCGGCCCCGAGCTTGACAGCAGGCGGGCGCGCCGCTACATTCCCAACCGTGCAGCAGCGATTCCTCGCAGGTCCTTCAAAGGAGATCCCCCGTGAGCGACGACCAGGTCGGCCCGCGCTTTGAGCCGGAGGGACAGGAACGGCAGTACGAGCTGCGCGACCCGGGCACGCCGACGCATTACGCCAACTTCTTCACAGTGACCGGCGGGCGGGACGCCGCGCTGCTGGCGTTCGGCAACATGTTCGGCCCCGGCCAGGTGATCCAGCTCGAAAGCAAGGTGGTCCTCTCTCCGCGCAACGCCAAGCGGCTCGCCCTGTCCCTGGGGCAGTTGATACGACGCTACGAACAGGAGCACGGGGAGATAGACATCTCCACCGGTCAGCAGCAGCCGCCCGCCGGTCCCGAGTAAGTCCCTGACCACCGGCCCGCGCGCCCCTCGGAGCATGGCAGAAGAGGAAACCAGTCTCCAGGCCGTCTCGCGCCAGCTTATTGAGCTGAGCCTGTCCGGCCCCCCGGGCGTCTCGTTCAACCGGGAGGTGCTGCGCATCGTGCTGGACGCCACGGGTGCGCTGGCGGCCAGCCTGTGGCTGGTTGAGCACGGCGAGCTGGCCCTGCGGGAGGAAGTGCAAGCCCGCTCCGGGGTGGGCGGCGAGGTGCGCGTGCCGCGGGAGCAGCAGCGCTCCGGCCTGCGCACGGCCTACCAGGAAGTCCGCACGGTCATCATTGACGAGGGGCCGGAGGCGTTCGACCCTCTCGCTCCCGCTCGAGGCGAGCGCCGCCGGCTGGCCTTCGTGCCGGTGGTCGGGCTCCAGGGCGCGGTGGGAGTGGTGCGGCTGCTGTTTCCGCAGCTCCCTCAGGCTGCGTTCCGCCGTTCGGTGCAGCTGGCCGAGGCCCTCGTCGGCTACTACAGCCTGTATTCCGCCCAGCGGCTGCTGAGCATCCACCGCCGTCAGCAGGAGGACGTGGACCGCCTCAGCAAGGCCACCCTCCAGCTTCAGCACTGCGCCTTCTCCCGTGAGCTGCCTGAGGTGATCGTCAACTCCTCCCTGGAGATAGCCGGGCTGGACCGGGCGGTTCTGCTGAGCTGGGAAGGCCGCGAGATGCGCCTGGCGGCCGTCAGCAGCGTGCCCGAGCCGGACCACAAGAGCGCCTGGGCCAGGCTGTCGTGCGAACTGGGCCAACTCGTCATGAAGCGCGGGGGGCCGGTCCTGCACTTCCCCGGCCAGACGGAGCTTGACCAGATCGAGGACGAGCAGATCCGCCAGCGGGTCAACTCCTACTGCCTCATGACCGGGGCCACCTCACTGCTGGTGTTCCCCCTGGCGCCGGAGGAGGGGGAGCCGGTCGGCGCCCTGATTCTGGAGAGCTTCCAGGAGGAGCCCCTGAGCCCGTTCGAGCGGGCCCTGTGCGCAGTCTATGCCGCCCATGCGGGGGCCACGCTGGCCAACGGGCGCCTGTTTCGGCGTCTGCCGCTCAGTTCCTTCTACGCCCGGCGTCTGGACCGGGCGAAGAAGGGCGCCGCCCGCGGCCCGGCCCGCCTGGGGAGGGCGCTGAAGTGGACAGTCGGGCTGGCAGCGGCTGCGACGCTGGTCTGGTTCGTCGCCATCCGTCCGGTGCCGGAGAAGGTGAAGGCCGACTGCTTCGTCGCCCCTGCTGAGACGCGGGTGGTGACCCCGGCTCTCAGCGGGGAGGTGGAGCGGGTGGAGTTCCGCCACGGGCAGTTCGTGCGCAAAGGCGACTTGCTGATCAAACTGCGCACCGACCAGTTGCAGCTTTCCCTGAACCGTGAGCTGGAGAATGCAAAGAATATCTCGGCCCGCATAGTCAAGCTGCGCGCCCAGGCGGAGCAGGAGCAGACCGGCGCACGGCGCGGCGAGCAACTGGCCGAGATTCGCGCCCTCCAGCACACACTGGCCGCCAAGCAGGAGGAGATCAAGCTGTTGCGCGAGCAGTTGGGGGACTGCTTCCTCGAGGCGCCCATAGACGGCAGCGTCGTCGAGCCGGAGCATCCGGAGCAGCTCCTCGGGGTGGTCGTGCGCGAGGGCGAGCCCCTGTGCCGTATCGGGCGCATCGCCGACCGGGTCACAGTGCGCATTGCCGTCCCTGGCGAGCGGGCCTCTGAGGTGGAGGCCGGCATGCCGGCGCAGGTGCAACTGCGCTCCCTGCTGGACCGGGAGCCCATGCACGGCGAGGTCGAGCGAGTGGCCGCCCGGTCGGTCAACTACAAGAACGCGAACGTGTTCATGGCGGACGTCACCCTCGAGAACCCCGTTGTCCGGCTGGGGGGAGAGGGACGGGAGCGTTACCTGCTCAAACCCGGGATGACGGGCAAGGCGGCCATCATCCGCCCGGAGCAGTCCACCTACCTGGTCATCTACGGGAAGGTGGTTCTGCGGAAGCTGGAGTACTGGTTGTTCTGAGGACCGGCGCTGTCAGAGGTTCTCCTGCCCGAAGAGGATCTTCTCCGTCTCCTCCCGCGCCAGGTCGCGCGCCAGCAGCGCCTTCCGCACCCGCGCATAGCGGTCGGCAAACATCCGCTGTGCGGTGTCGAACAGCCGGCGCACTCGCCCCGAGCGGATGGGACCCGGCCCGTTGCGTGAGTGGCGGCGGCGAGCCCTCTCCCGCTTCCTGCGGGGCAGCACCTCCAGCACGTCGTCCTCCAGGCTGCCGTAGAACTGCACTGTGCCCGGATGGCCGCGGCGGCCGCAACGGCCGGCAAGCTGGCGGTCAACCCGCCCGGTGGTGTGGCGCTCCGGCCCCACGACCTTCATGCCGCCGAGTTCCGCCACGCCCTCGCCCAGTTTGATCTCCACCCCCCGGCCGGCCATGTTCGTGGCCACGGTCACGGCGCCCCGCTGGCCTGCGCCGGCGATGATCTCCGCCTCCCGGGCGTGGTCCACGGCGTTGAGCACCTCGTGGGGCACGTCACGCTGATCGAGCATCTCGCTGAGGCGCCGGGACTTCTCCACCGACCGACAGCCCACCAGCACCGGCTGGCCCTCGGCGTGGGCGCCCGCTATGTCCTCGGCCACGGCTTCCCAGCGCTCATCGGACGCGGCGAACAGCAGATCAGGCCGGCGCTCCCGCTTCAGCGGCAGGCGGGGCCGGAACCGCACCGTGGGCATGTCGTAGACGCCGTGGAACTCCCTGCGCTCCTCCCAGGCGGTGCCCGTCATGCCCGCCAGGTGCCGGTAGGGCCGGATCAGCGCCTGCACGGTGATGCTCTTGGCGGCCTGCAGCCGCGGGCTTGGGTCGAGTCCTTCCTTCGTCTCCAGAGCCTGGTGCAGCTCGCGGCCCAGGTGCTGGCCGACCATCAGCCGGCCCGACGTCTGGTCCACCAGAATGACCTGGCCGCCGCGCAGCACGTAGTGCTCCCCCCGGCGGAAAAGCAGCTCTGCCGACAGGGCCTCCTCCACCCGCGCCTCCCACTCGGAGGCCATCTGGCGCAGGTAGCTGTACTCAGACTGCAGCCGGCCTACCTCGCCCTTGCCCCGCTCGGTCAGCTCGACGGTTCGCCGGATGCGGTCCACGTCGTAATGGCGATCCTCCTGAAGGGCGTTGAGGGCGAATTGGCGGGCGGCCTGGTAGACCTCCTCGGGCCTCTGTCTGTCCGCCTGCACGCTGATGGACAGCGGCCGCCGCGCGTAGTCAACCAGTATGCTGTCCACCTCGTCGAGTATGGCGAAGTGCCGGCCGCGCAGGCAGCGCTGCTCCTGGGAGTCGCCCTTGATCTCGCTGTGCAGGTAACTCCACAGGTCGCGTCGGCGCAGGGCGTCCGGGGCCTGCTGGAAGTACTGGCGCAGGAAGTCGAACCCGAGCTGGGGCACCGTGCTGTAGGTGACGTCCGCCGCATAGGCCCGCTCCCGCTCGGGCGCCGGCGTGTCGGCCAGCACCGCGCCTGCACTCAGGCCCAGCGTCCGGTAGGCCGGAGCGAGCAGCTCCGCGTCGCGCCCGGCCAGGTAGTCGTTGGCCGTCAGCACGTGCACCCCCCGCCCGTCGAGGGCGTAGAGCGCCGCCGCCAGGGGGGCGACGAACGTCTTGCCCTCGCCGGTGGCCATCTCGACCACGCAGCCGCGGGCCAGCGCCGCGCCGCCGACCATCTGCACGTCGTACTGCCGAATGCCGATGGCCCGCCGGCATGCCTCCCGCACCAGGGCGAAGACCTCCGGCAGCAGTTCCCGGCGAGTCGCCCCGCCACGCCGCCTGTCGCGCAGGCGTTCCATGCGCGCCGCCAGGGCGACGTCGGCCAGCTCCCGGGTCTGCGGCTCGAGTCGGCCAGCGCTCTCGGTGTCTCGCCGGCAGCGGCGGCGCCGGAGCATTTCCATCAGGGGAGACATCGCGTCGTCGCTCCCGGACCGATCAGTCACCTGGGCGGCCGGACGTCCGTCGTTCGGCCTCAGAACACAGAGTATAGCGGCCGGGCCGGCCTCGTCCAACCGTCCGCCACCGCCGAGCCACGCTTGACAGAAAGGGCCTGAAAGGGCATCATCATATCCCTGCGAAACCCCCGGCGCGCACAGCTCTTAGAACAGCGGAAAGGGTCCCGTCGGCCGCCGGAGGGGAACCTGCGGCGGGCGCTTCCCGGGCACAGTCGAGGATGTGAATCCATGCAGCGCATTACAGCAGCGGTGCTCCTGGCGGCCGGTTGCCTGATGGCCCTCGCGGCGGCGCAGCCGGCCGGCCCCGAGCCTGACCAGAGCGAGTTCTGCCGGACGTTGTGGCCGACCACGACCATGCCGCATACCGGCGCAGCGCTGTCCTCCAAGCTGGACGAGGTGGTGGAGGACGTGCTGGTTGAGGAGGGCGATGCCGTCAGCGAGGGGCAGGTGCTGGTGCGGTTCGACTCCCGGCTGATCCAGGCCCGCATAGCCACGGCCGAGGTGGAGGCGGACTTCGAGGCGCGGATCCAGGCGGCCCGGACCCGCTACGAGTGGCTGGGGCGGGAGTACGAGAGGAACCAGACGCTGGAGCCCGGCGTGGACATCACTGAGAGCGAACTGGACGAGGCGCTCTACAACATGGAGTCCGCCCGGCTGGACGTGGCGGAGCTGGAGCGTTCCGAGGATCTGGCCGACAGGCAGCTCGCCTACTACCGCGTCCGGGCCGAGGACTACGTCGTGCGATCCCCCATTGACGGAGTGGTCTCGCGCGTGTGGATCGAGCCGGGCGAGATGGCCCAGGTCGGCGAGCCCCTGGTGGAGGTGATGGACCCGCACGTGATAGAGGCCCGCGTCCGACTCGACGAGAGCTGTGTACCGCTGGTGGGAACCGGCCAGGAGGCGGCCGTGGTGTTTCCGGCAGCCGGCCAGCAGACCTATCCCGGCCGCGTGCACGTGGTGTCCCCCTACGTGGACAGCAGCAGCGGCCTGTTCGTCGTCAAGCTCCTGGTCGAGCCGGGCACCGCAATGGTCAAGCCGGGCATGGAGTGCAACGTACGGTTCCGCCCCTTCGGGGCCCGGGGCTCCGAAGCAAAGGACTGACCGCGGCAGCCGACTGAGGCGCCATGAACGTCGCCGAGCAGAAACCACCGCCGGTCCGCAAGGACATCGAGTTCGTGCCCCAGTATTACAGGGGCCGCCTCTGCTACGTGGCCAAGGACCCGGTGAGCACGAACTACTTCCGCCTGCGGGAGCCGGAGTACATAGTGCTGGACTGCTTCCAGCGGGGCATGGGCGTGGAGCAGATCCAGCGCGAGCTGCGCAACAAGACCGGCCAGGAAGTCTCCGCCTTCGAGATATACAAGTTCGCCAACCAGCTCCAGGGCTCCGGCCTGCTCAAGAGCAAGGGCATGGCCGACGTGCCCCGCCTGACCGAGCAGAAAAGCACGATGCGCCGGCTGAAGTGGCGGCGCGTGCTGTCCAACTACCTGTTCATCACCATTCCGGTCTGGGATCCGGACCGGTTTCTTGAGAAGTTGCTGCCCGCGTTCCGCCTGTTGTGGAACCGTTTGTTCTTCGCGGTGTGGGTCGTCCTGGCGGCCGCCGGGCTCTGGGTCATCGTGGCCAACTTCTCGGAGCTGGCGGCGGACGCCTTCTCTCTGCTGAGTGGATGGAACTTGCTGATCCTCAGCGGGGTAGTTTACGGCATGAAGCTGTTCCACGAACTGGGCCACGGGCTGGCCTGCAAGCTCTACGGCGGCGAAGTGCACGCCATCGGGCCGGCGTTCCTCGTCTTCCAGCCCTGCATGTTCACCGATACCTCCGACGCCTGGCTTATGCCGGACAAGTGGGAGCGCATCAAGGTCAGCAGCGCGGGCATCATCGTGGAGGTCATGCTGGCTTCGCTGGCCGCGCTCATCTGGGTCTCTTCCGAGCCGGGCATGGTCAAGCACGTCGCCTATACCACGATGGTCGCGTGCAGCGTCAGCACGCTGCTGTTCAACGCTAACCCGCTGCTGCGTTTCGACGGCTACTACATCCTGAGCGACCTTCTGGAGATGCCGAACCTGCGCATGAAGGCTGAGCGCTACCTGGGGCGGCTGTTCGACCGCTACCTGCTGGGCCTGGAACCGGAGCAGCCCGAGGCGGTCGAGGACGAGCGGCACATCTACCTGCTCTACGGCGCGGCGCGCATCGCTTACAAGCTGGTCCTGGTGCTCTCGATCGGTTTCTTCCTCTACAGCCTGTTCGAGCCGCTGGGCGTGTTCATGTGGGCCACTTCCCTCTACGGGATGGTGCTGGTGCCGCTGTGGCGCCGGGGCAAGCGGCTGGCGCGGCACTACAGCCGGGGCAAGGTCCGCAGCCGGTACCTGCTTGTGCTGGTGGTGCTTGTGGCGGCGATCGTGGGCCTGTGGCTGATACCGATTGACTACAGCGTCGAGGCGCCCTGCGTGGCCGTGCCCGAGCGGGCGACGGTCGTGCGCGCCGCTGAGCCGGGCGTCGTCGAGGACGTGTTGGTGCGTCCGGGCGACCGGGTGAGGGGCGGCGAGCCGCTGGTGCGCATGTCCAATGAACCCCTGAGTCGAAAGGCGGAGGAGACGCGACACCGACTGGCCGAGGTGGACGTGCGCATGAGGCGTGCTCTGGCACAGGACGCTGCGCTCTACCGCATCCTGCGCCGCCAGGCGGACTCTCTCCGCCAGGAGCTTCGGCAACTGGAGGAGCGCCTGGCGCGCCTGACGCTGAGAGCGCCCCACGATGGAGTGGCTGTCAACGTGCACTGGCTGGAGGCGCAGGTCGCCGCTCCGCAGCATGGTTTCGTCCGGTTCCCGCCCTCCGACGCCGAGTGGAGCCCCGACGCCTGGGAAGGCATGCACGTGCCGGCCGGCACGGGTCTGGTGGGCGTGGCGGGGGAGGGTGGGTTCCACTTCGAGACTTTCGTCTCGGAGAACGACGTCTCGTATCTGTCCGCCGGCGACCCCATTGCGTGCATGGTGCGCAGCACGGAACTGGAGAGCTTCGACTCAGAGGTGACGGTCATCACCCCGGTGGACGTGAAGACCATTGAGAACCTGGGCATCACCCTGGCCGACGTGGGCCACATACCGGTCAAGCCCGACCAGCAGGGGGGCAGCGCACCCCTGGTGACGCTCTACCGCGTTCGCGGCGAGACCCACCCCGCCGGCGGTCGCGTCCTGTGGGGACAGACAGGCAAGGCGCGCATCACCTACGGGCGCGGCCCTGCCGGGGCGTTCTACTTCCGCAGCGCCCTTC
>CAYFVS010000450.1:0-6980 GCA_964346565.1 uncultured candidatus Brocadiaceae bacterium
GTGTCGAAGTCGACGGCCGCCGTCAGCGTGTAGGTGCCATCGTTGTGGACCTTGACGACATCGCCGGCGACGGCGCCGTCGGCCGCTTCCTGGAGGGTCCACGGGCTGCCGTAGCTGCCGTCCCCGCCGCCGCCCGCGCTGCTCGAGGTGTGGTAGGTCGCCATCGGTCAGCTCTCCTGTAGTGCTCCGGAGTCGAGATCGCCGCAGTTGCGAGCGGCGCCGATGTCCTGGACCGCGCCGGCGTCCAGCACGCCGCAGTTGGCGGCGCTCGGCCCGGCCGTCGTAGTGGTCGGCGCCACCGTTGTGGTCGTCGGGTATGGGGCTGGCGTGGTGGTCGGCCGATCGTCGGGCACCGCCACCATGAACCGCGCCTCGAACTGCCGCGCCGGGCCGTCGGCGTGGTCGGCGCGCAGCTCGTCGAGAACCACCGCCGGATAGGTGTTGCCATTGGCCGTGAGGTCTACCGGCCGGGGCCCGATCTGCCGCGCCAGCTCCACCAGGTAGTCGCTCGGGTCCTGGTCGGCGGGCAGCGCGTGAGCCCGCACGACAAGGTGCATCCGCGCGGCCCACTGCGGTCTGCGTGACCGGGCGCCCCACGCCCGAGGCACTGTGATCAGCGGGAAGCGGCGCGCCATCCGGATGCGCATCTCAGCCGGGTGCGTGCCGATCTGCACGCCGCCCACCGCGTAGTCCTGGGCGCTGGCAGTGCCGGGCGGGGCGATGGGTGGCTCGGGGGGAGTTTGCCACGCGGGCGCCGTCGGCTCAGCGGGGGCAGCGAAGTCCAGCCGCAGCTCCGCCAGGCGGAACCCGCGCACGCGCCCCACGCCGCCCAGGCAGACGGCTCGACCGAAGGTGACCCGCCGCCCGGCCCCGTCCTCGCAGCCCAGCGTCCCCGGCCCGGACAACGCCAGCTGGCGCAGTCGCTCGTACAGCCACCACTCCGCCTGACCCAGGTCCTGCCACAGGCGGTGCGCCGTCACCTGGAGGGCCAACAACCCGCCGCCGGCGTCCTGAACACAAGCCGGCACTCCGGGCGGCTCCAGCATCAGGTTGTGCCGGCGCTCGCTTGCTGTCACGAACGCGTGGCTGCCCAGCTCGATGGGCGTCGTGCCGTCGTCGAAGTACCCGCCGCCCATGTCATGTCCTCGCGGTGCTCAGGCGTTCGAGTTGCCGTTTGATACGTTCCATGTCGCCGCAGAGCTGCTCGATGGCGGCGCGGGTGCGGCGGTGCAGGCGCAGGCTGTCCTCGGCCAGCTCCAGCAGAATCCCCCGCAGCGCGCCGAGCGCCTCCCGCTGGTGGCGGCACTCGGCGGCCGCCTCCCGGTAGGCCCGGCGCACGCGTTCCAGGCGGCTCTCCGGCGATGCGCTGTTCGGTGTCACGTTTGCTCCTCCGGCGCTCAGGGGTTGAGAGTGACGGCGTACGTAATGTCGTCTCCCGCCGAGTCGGTGCTGGCCGCCAACGCCACTGTCTCGCGCACAAGCCGGCCTGGCTGGACCTGCTCGGAGACCCGTTCGGGCTGGAGGGCGGGCAGGGAAAGGTCCAGGCTGTGGCCCGCCGGATGGTTCAGCTCCAGGGCGAGCCCGAGGCTGTCCCCGATGCGCAGCGCCGCGCGCAGCGCCGCCGAGTCGGACGGCGCCTTCAGCTCCACCGACACCGCCCGCACCCCGGCCGCCAGGTAGGCCGCGAAGCCGGCCCGGCTCGGCCCGGCCGCAACGTGGTTCTCCACGGTTATCACAACCTGTTCGATGTCCGTGACCACGTCCTCGTCCATGGTGACGGTCGCCCAGCGGAAGCGGAACGGCACAGGACTCAACCCGGAGTAGTCGAACAGGTCCGGGGTGAGAGCTTCGTTTGCCTCCTCGTGGCGGCCCATCAGGTCCAGCCGCAGCAGCGCGCCCTCCGGGCCGGCGCTGAGGGCCATGCGCTTGACGATCACCCCGAGCAGCCGCCGGGGGGCGGCGGGCGTGTAGAGGTCCAGGCAGTAACTGCGCAGTGCGGTGCCGTCGCGCTCGAGCACAGCGGCCAGCAGGTACTCGGCCAGTTCGGGCCAGAGCCGGGAGGTCAGCTTCCCGCCTGCAACCTGGAGTCCCGGCAGGTGCAGCGCGCGGCGGTAGCCGCCGAACCACCCGTCCGCGCGCACGTGCCGCTGCGAGAGTGGCAGGGCGGTCCCATCGGCGACCATCGGCAGGCACCGCCAGTCGGGCACATCGGGGCAGACGCCCCACATCTGCTCCCGGCACAGGCGCGCGTGGCGCCGTCGGGGCAGGTGCGGCTGTCCGGCGGGTGCGCTCATGGGGTCGTGCTCCTTTGGCGTCAGTCCAGCCGCCGCCACAACAGCGTTACTTCGATGCTTGCGACCCACAGGGGACGCGGGGCGTCGGGCGCGGGGCGCATGCGCCACCTCACCGGTCCGGCGAACACGCCCTCCAGACCCTGCGCAGTCAGGCCCAGGCAGTCCTCATCGCAGGCGCGGAGCCGGTCAAGTACAAGGGCGGCCAGTTCCTCGCACGGGGCCACGTCCTGCCCCGCCGTGGCGATCTCGACGGTCAGGGCGTGGGGCACTTCGCGCTCAATGCTCGCCACGCAGGCCGGCCGGGCGCCGCCCGGCAGCACGGTCAGCGCCGGGCAGGCCGCCGGCTCCAGGCTTCGCCGCTCCGCCAGCCCGGGGCCGAAGGTGAAGTAGGTGCGCACGCGGGCGTCTATCTCCGCGTCCGCCCGGAGCGCGTCAACCAGGGCCGTCCGTCCGTCGGTCAGGAAGTTGCTCATCTCTGTGTTCCCCTGCAGGGGGACGGGCTCAGAGTGGTTCGTCCCGGCCGAACAGGCGCGGCTCGGTCTCGTATCGCACACCTGCGGCGCGGGTGGATTCGGCCGGCGCCTCCTCGGTGCCCAGGGCCACGCGTCCGGCGGCCACGCCCGCCAGCCACCCGAGGTCGTCCTCGTACTGGGCGCGGGCATCCTCGGTCACGCTGTCCCGCCCCAGGCGCAGGAGGTAAACGGCCAGGTTCACGGCCCGGGTGGTCAGGGCCGGCGGCGGGCTGCCGTCGCCGGCCAGCACGGGCACCGAGAACCGCATGGCCAGGTAGCTGTCTATGAGCGCCTCCGCGCTCTGGATGGCTTGTGTGACGACTGCCTCGTCCGCCACACCGTCCCCGTCGTGGTCCGCCAGAGCGACCAGGTCGTCCGTGCCGATGCGGGTCTCGATGTCCGTCTGCATGCAGTAGGTCATCGTCTCACCTCCGCTGTGCTCAGGCGGGAGGGCCCGCCCCGCGGCGCGGCAGGAAGGCACCGCGGGGGCGGGGGCCGCTCCGCTTACGCGCCGGCGCTTGCCTGGACGAGCCAGGGCGCCAGGATGGCCACGGCGCAGCGGCGCCGGGCCTTGTAGGCGTACAGCTCCCGGTAGAACGCGTCGTCATCCTCCGGGTCGTCCTTCGAGGTGAACTCCGGCCCCTCCCGGTCCTGCAGGATCATGGGCCGGTCTGGGTCGGTGTCCATCACCAGCCAGGCGTTGCTGGTGCCGAAGCGGCTCAGCACCATCAGGTCGCAGCGGCCGTAGTGGCGGTTGGATTGTCCGGCGTCCAGGTACTGCACCTCGAGGATTCCCTCGGCGGCGGCGCGGTTGGCCGGGCCGCAGACCAGCAGGTCCGGGCTCAGCCCGAGGGGCGCGCCGTCGGGCCCCAGGCGCGTCTCCAGAGCCATCACGGCGGCCTCGAAGTTGTCCGCCGTCAGCGCCACGTCGCTACGGTTGGACCACGCCTGACCGCCCACCCACTCGTGGCTGTCGCTGAAGACGGTCGTGCCGTCAATCCACTCGTCGGTGAACCCGGCCAGCAGGACCTCGGCGGCGAGCCTCAACGGGTAGAGTGCGGCCCGGCGGCCGAGCTGGCGCACGCCGGGGCGATAGACGCCGATGTTGTCGTCGGCGATGTCGTTGCGCTTGATCTGCACGATGCGGGCGAAGGTGCGGTTGGGCACGCTCTGGACGAAGCTGCCGATGCTGGTGATGGTCACCTCATCGAGCACTTCCTCCAGGTCGCCCAGCAGCGTGGCGATGGGGTAGTTCTCCGTGCCGGCGGTACTCGGCACGGCTTCCATCATGCGGGTGATCTGCTCGTCGTCGGTGGACTGGACGGCCTCGGCGAAAGTCGCCTTCAGGCCGGTGAACACCGACGCCAGGTTGCCTGCGGTGATCTGCATCGTTGAACCTCCAGCACTGTTGCCAGGTGTCTGAGGGCGGCCGGGCCGCCCGGGTCAGTGTGGGTCATGCGCCGGCGGTGGTGGTTGTCGGCGCGGCGGTGGTCGGCTCGGTCCATGTGCGGCCCGCCAGCACGGCACTGTCAATGCTGACCCAGCACTGGCCGGCGCCCTCGACTCTGTCCACCACACCCACCAGAACGTCGTTGGTCACGTGGGCGACTTCGTCCACAGTCTGGTCGTCGGCGGCGTAGAGCTTCGCGCCGAGGGCGGCCTGGGTCAGCGATCCGCGGTAGTCGAAGCGGTAGCGCCCCCGGCGGCGCACAACCACGCTGCGCTCGCCGGCCAGCCCGTCGGTGTTGTCCGCGCGGGCCGTCGCCACGCCGGCGAACAGCAGCCCGGCCTCGTCGGCCGCCGGCACGGCGTAGCCCTGGGCGTCTACGCACACCAGCGAGCCGGCGAAAATGCACTTGTTCGCCGCCACCGGGATGCTCAGCAGGTCGCCCAGGCTGTATTCGGTGTTTCTGTCGGTCGTCAGAGCTGCCATGGTTTACCTCCGTAGTGGATGTTCGTGGGGATGGACCTCAGTCGGCGGCGTTGATGAACGCCTCCGCCGAGAGCCCGAGCTGGCGGCAGATGGACTCCTCCGCCTCGGTCAGCGGGCGACGCTGCGGGGCCGGTCCCCGGCTCTCCCCCGGGCTGACGCGCACGGGCAGGGCGTTGATGACCGAGCGGGCCGCGTCCAGGTCGCGGGTCGCCTCCCGCAGGTAGAACTCCCGGTGGGCCGGGGGCAGTTTGCCCGCCTGCACGGCCCGGTCCACCAGCGCTTCGGCCTCTGAGCGGCGCCGGTCGCGGCGCAGCTCGGCCACGGCGTTCAGGACGCACTCCCCCGAGGCGTCCTCGGGCAGGCCCAGGGCCGCTCGCACGGCGTCCAGGCCGGCCTCTGGTGCCTTCAGGCGCAGAATGGCCGCGTTGACCGCCGTCTCGTTCGCCTCCGGGGGCACCCCCAGCGCGCGGGCGACGGCCGGGCTGACTGCGGCGGCACGGTCGGCGTTGGCCACCAGGGCGCGGGCCACGGCTCCGTCCTCCGCGGCGGGGTCCAGCCCGAACCGGGAGGCCACCTGCTCGGGCTCCTGACCGAGCGCCTGGCACAGACTCTCCAGCAGAGACATACGCTCGCCTCCTTGTGCTGTGGTGAGTTGGGCGCCGCCGTCCTCAGCGGCGCTTCGTCCGGTCGGCTCGTTGTTATTGAGGGCCTTCAGTTCGGTGAGGAAGGGCGTGTTGGTCAGCGCCACGCTGTGGATGGCCATCGGCACGGGCTCGCCGCTGACCCTGTCGGGCGCGCGGAAGCGGAACACCGGGCTCAGGTAGCGGAACTGCCGGCGGGCTATCGCGCGGGCGGCCTGTGCCGTCCACAGCACGCACCCCCACAGCTCAGTGCCGCCTGCACGCAGCTCCATCTGCTGCACCCAGCCGGCGGCCGGGGCGGTCGCCCCTGCGGCGGGGGCCAGCAGGCTGGCGTGGTGGTAGTCAATCACCAGGTCAGCCCCGTGCGCGGCATGGTGGAGTTCGAAGTAATCAAGGGCGCTCTCGAGTTCCGCCGGGCCGATGATCTCCGGCGTGCCCGGGTGGCCCAGCCAGGTGCCCACGCGGGCCAGCATGACCCATCGGGGCGGGGCGGCGTCGGGTGGGACGGGCATCGCCAGGCCGGGCCGGGCGGCCTGCTGTGCGGTGGTCGCGCTCATGTGGTCTGCGCCTCCTTCCGGGGGGTAAGCACGGGTTCGCCGTCGGCCGGCCGGGGTATGCCGAACTTCTCGTAGGTCCATCGCAGTGGTATGGGCAGGCCAGCCTCGCTCAGGGTCTTGACGGTGGCCGCCAGCTCGCCCAGATCCTGCGGCCGGTCGGCGTGGAAGTGCCAGCGGGGCACCGGATACCCCTCCCCGAGGTTCAGCCGCACCAGGGGACGCAGCAGGCGTCGAGTCAGCGTGCGGCCCAGCGCGTGGGCGTCCGACTCTATCAGGTCCCACCGCACCTGGTTGTGCACGTGGCCCAGAGCGTAGGACCCGCCCTTCTCGCCCCCCGTGGTCAGTAGCTGGCCGAGTATGGCCAGGGTCATCTCGCGGGCGGCGCGGTCCAGGATGCGCTCGAAGACGGCCCCCTCGCCGCTGGAGCGGGTGTCGAGGACCTCTATGCGGTTGCCCTCACGCACGACGGCGGCGGCGTCCATACCGAGCGCGCGGACGGCCTCCCAGAGCTGGCGGGCCTCCTCGCTGTCCCACGGCACGTCCTCCCGCAGCCATCCCAACCGGGGCGGCGTGCCGTAGATCTCGGCGAAGGCCATCCAGTCCTTCCAGGCGAAATGCCTGACCACGAAGGCCCGCACGCAGGAGCGCAGCAGGCCGCTGCGGGCGCAGAAGCCGCTCCGCGCCCGCACCCGGTGCACGATGAAGTTGAGAGGATTCAGGCCCGCCGCCTCGCCGCCGTCCCGGCGCAGCAGAAGCGTCTCGCCGTCCTCGTCGAGCTGGAACCACCTCTGGGGCCGCCACAGCAGCCGCTCCGGCCGCCAGGCGTCCGCCTCGGTGCGCCAGTCTATCTCCACCACGCTGAAGCCCTTGGGCACGGCGTCCAGCAGGTCGAAGACGGCCTGGGGCACGTCGGGTATCTCGGCCACCATGCGGCGGCACAGGTCCGCCGCCTCCTGCGCCCGGGGGGCGGCGTCGGCGGGCTGGATGTCGTAGCGCAGCCGGGCGGCGCCGGTCTTGCGCGTGCGCAGGTAGGCGTCCAGCTC
>CAYFVS010000451.1:0-11542 GCA_964346565.1 uncultured candidatus Brocadiaceae bacterium
GCCTCATATCGCTGCGTCTCGGTGGACCTGCACCGTTCGAATGACATCAGCACGAGCGCATCGCTCAGCGCAACGGAATCGGAGCGCTCGCCGTCTCCGGAGATCCACGCTTGTGTGACAGGTCCGGTTTGAGATGTGAGAAGGTGGTGACAGCACCGTAACAGAACTTCAGTACACTCTGGGTCCGTGGACGGCGCTTGGGCCGCCACACCCCAAGCAGAAGGAGACGGAAGGTGCAAGCAGAACCGAGGATAACGGCCGTTGTGTCTGTGCTGGCCGTCGCGCTCACATTGGCTGCGGTCTGGGGCTCCTGCCTGGCGGCTGCGGAGGAGGAGACCGACCTCTCCGGCCGGTGGGAAGGAGAAATCGCTTTCAGTGAGGCTGGCGTGGAGGTGGCGCTGGACCTTCGCGCCAGGGAAGGCGGGTGGCGTGGTGAACTGGACATCCCCGGCCAGAACGCCCGGCATTTGCTGGTGCCGGACGTTCTGCTGGAGGGATCAGCGGTGACGTTCGGCCTGCCCTCCGTCCCGGGCGGTGCCACGTTCGTGGGGACGCTGTCGCATGACGGTCAGCGGATCGCCGGCGAGTTGTCCCAGCCTGGCCGGGCGGCGCCTCTTGTCCTCAGGCGCACCAATGACCCGCTGGCGGGCGGACGGGCCGCTCTGGAGGGCTTCGAGCAGTTCGTAGAGCGCGCTGTCGAGCAGTGGCAGGGCCCGGGCCTGGGGGTCGGGATTGTGGCGAACGGGCAAGTCCTGTGGGCGAAGGGTTTCGGGTTGCGCGAGGTGGAAAGCGAACTCCCGGTAACGCCGCAGACCCTGTTCGCCATCGGGTCGTGCACGAAGGCATTCACCACCTTCGCTATGGCAACGCTGGTTGAGGAGGGTAAGCTCGACTGGGACGACCCGGTGCAGACGTACCTGCCGGGTTTCCGGCTGATGGATGGGTATGCCTCGGACCACGTGACGCTCCGCGACATGGCGTGCCACCGCACGGGCATGCCCCGCCATGATATGGTCTTCTACAACAACCTTACGATCTCTCGCGAGGAGCTGGTGCGGCGCATGCGCTACCTGGAACCCAACGCGGACCTCCGCGAGCGTGTGCAGTATAACAGCCTGATGTACGCCGTGGCGGGATACGTGGCGGGGCAGGCGATGGGCGCTACGTGGGAGGACCTGGTCCGCTCGCGGGTCTTCGAGCCCCTGGGCATGACGCGCACCACCACGTCTATCGCCGGGATGCAGGCTTCGGACGACTTCGCCATGCCCTATGCAGAGAAGGACGGCGAACTGCGGCGCGTGGCGTTCCGGAGTGTCGAACTGACCGGCCCGGCCGGCAGCATCAACTCCTGCGTGGACGACATGTGCGCGTGGATGCTGGCCATGCTGGGCAACGGCGAATACCGGGGCCGGCGGGTCCTCGGCGAGGCGCTTTGCAGAGAGCTCTACACGCCGCAGATACCTGCCGGCGGCCTGCGCTCCGAGGGGCACCTCTCCCCCCTCTCGTTTGCTCTAGGCTGGATGGTTGACACTTACCACGGGCACCTGCGCGTGGAGCACGGCGGAGCCATTGATGGCTTCACAGCGAAGCTGACGCTGTTCCCAGATGACGGGATCGGCATCATCACAATGGCCAACAAACAGGGGCCTCTGGTTGACATCGTGGCGCTGCACGCGGCGGACCGCCTGCTCGGTGCGACACCCCGGGAGCAGTGGGCCTTCGACGCTATGAGCTACAACGAGGAGGCCCTGGCGCGCCACGCCCGCAACAGGGCCGAGCGCGACGAAGCGGCCGAGAGGAAGCGCCAGGACCGCATCGAGGGCACTGAACTTGACCACCCGCTGGCCGACTACGCGGGCAACTACGAGAACCCCGGCTACGGTCCCATCCAGGTCGAACTCGACGGCGGCCGGCTGGTCATGGTCTACAACGAAATCGCGACGCCTTTGGAGCACTGGCACTACGAGGTCTTCAGAGCACTCGAGAGCCCCGACGATCCGCTGGACCTGATCAAGGACCTGAAGGTCACCTTCCACACCAGCACAGACGGCTGCGTGGGTAGCCTGTCGGTTCCCTTCGAATCGAGCGTAGACGACATCGTCTTCCAGCGCAGAGCCGACAGCCGCCTCGCGGACCCCGAGTACCTGCGCCGTTACGTCGGCCGCTACAAAGAGCCCGAGGGCCCTGTGGTCGGCGTTGTCCTGGAGGGGGAACAACTGGTGCTCCTTCTGCCCGGCGACCAGCGGTTCAGGCTGAAGCCGACCCCCGCGGGCAGGTTCGCTCTCGTTGGTGCAGAAGACCTCAGCATCAGCTTCAACACCACTGAAGAGGGCAATGTGGAGGGCCTGTCCATACATACCCCCGGGGCGGTCCATGAACTCGGCAGGATCGAAGAGCGCCCCGGCGAGGCGCCGGCGCGGTGACGCTCGCTAACCGTGAGCAGTCTGTCACGCTCCGCTGCCGCAGGCGACGCCGCTGGAACTGGAGGACGGAGGCTATGCACACCACTGTGGGCGGGGCGTTGGCTTTGGCTTTGGCGTTGGCGTCGTGCGCCGGCTGCACGGCGACACAGGGAGCATTGCACTACCGGCTCAACGTGCGCATCGAGCCCGTGGCACATAGGCTCGAGGCTGAGGCGCGCATCCAGCACCCTCCCTCCCCTCGTTTCTACCTGCACCCACGGTTGACCGTGCGCCGGGTCACGGCCGACGGACAGGAGGTCGGCTGGCGCGAGGACACGGAGGCGCGCCCGATGCAGCATTCCGTAGGCGTCCCGGTGCTTGTGGAAAGCGCCGGGATGAAGGAACTGCACGTGGAATACGGGGGCGAGATCGACGAGGTGGCCAACGACGTCAACATGGTCACCGCCGATCTGGTCGAGCTGGCTTCCTACTCGGCCTGGTACCCGTGCTTCGCGGGCATGCCTGAGTTCACCTTCGATATCGAGTCCGACCTGCCTGCCGGCTGCTGGTCAGGGCTCCGCTGGTGCGGGCGGAAGGAACGCGTGCCTGCCCACCTCGACTGAGCCGAGCTGACGCCCGAGGAGCGATTGCACGAACTGGCCGCCATCTTCGCCAGTGGGACCGTTGACCCACTGCGCCGGGCCGTGGAGAATGCCCGGGCTGAATGGTCCGTTCGAGGCGGCTCTAAGAACGAGAAGTGTGATGTGCCCGCTCACCCACCATGTGTGCAACGCAGCTCTGCTGTTGCTTCTGCTATCGGGTGGCGCTGTCCTTGCGGCGCCCGTCGGAGACGCGGGCCTCAGGGACGCACCGGAGGTCACGGAGGCCGTCGCCGCCGTGGACGCGTACCTGGCCGGACAGCTTGACACACACGATCTGCCTGGCATGTCCGCCGCGATCGTCTGCGGTCGCAATCTCCTCTGGTCCAAGGGCTACGGCCAGGCGGACATCGAGAACGACATCCCCGCCACGGCGCGCACCATCTACGACATCGGCTCCGTCACCAAGCTGCTCACCGCGACCATGCTCATGCAACTGCGCGACGCGGGCACGGTGAGCCTGGACGACCCGATCGAGAAGCACATGCCCGAGTTCAGGGTGAAGTCGCCTTTCCCGGACGCCCGCCCGCTCACCTTACGACAGGTCGCCGCCCACGTGGCGGGACTGCCGAACCAGCCGCCCGGTTTCACCATGGACGCCGCGCCGTCACTGGATGAGATGCTCGCGTCTCTGGACCGGGTCGAACTCGTCGTGCCGGCCTGGCAACAGCACAAGTACTCGAACTTCGGCTACTGCATCATGGGCCATGCCCTTGCGCGGGCAGCCGGCCAGCCGTTCCAGCAGTACGTGACCGAACATATACTGGCTCCGCTGGGCATGGACGACACGGGCTGGGAGCTGACCGACGATATGCGGGCCCGGCTGGCAGTGGGCTACTCGGCTGCCGGCCAGGACGGCACGCGGGACAGGCTTTCCGCGTTATGCGTGGGCGAGGGTTCGGCGCCGGCCGGCGGGCTCTACTCCACAGTGGAGGACCTGGCGCGGTTCGTCGCGCTCCAGTTCCACCGCGGGCCGGCCGGCGGTCAGCACGTTCTGGGGGCAACAACGCTGCGGGAGATGCGCGCGCCCGTCATCGCCTGGAGCGACTGGAGCGGCGGCGCGGGCGTGGGCTGGTTCCTCGGCCGCATGGCGGGACACGCCGTGGCCGGCCACGGTGGCGGCACGCCGGGCTACTCGTGCGAAGTCCAGGTGGTGCCCGACCTCGAGTTGGGCTTCGTGGTGGCGGTCAACCAGGTGACGGACAAGTCCGCCATTGCGCGCGGTGCAATACAGCGGCTCGCGCCGGCGTTTGCGGCCGCCCGAGCCAGACTGGCAGAGCAGCGGCGCCTGCCGCTGCAGCCCGAGGCGGAGCAGTTCACGGGGACCTATGTCGTCCCTCAAGATCCGTCCGTCACGTATCAGGTGCGCATTGCTGACGGTCGGCTGGAGGTAGCCGTGATCTACGAGGGGAACCGGGTGGACGGCTACGAGCTGCTGCCCCAGGCCGGCGGTGGGTTCCGTGTCCAGGGCGGCCCTGTCGACGGCGAGGGGGCGCACTTCGAGCGCGACCCCGAGACAGGAGCCATGGTCATGCACGCCGGCGCGTATGCCCTGACCCGTCGCCAGGAGGCGGATGCGGCCGGGCAGGAGTGATGGGCGCGCTGGGCTGCGCTCGGGGCCCTGTGAACGGAACCCTCCGCTTGCGCTGCGAAGTGCATCCCGGGAGGATGTCTGCGGCGGGCAGGAGAAGGCAAGGAGCACGATGCGGACGGCGGTTCGCATGGCTTGAGGAGGATGCGGTGAAACTGGCGCTCAACACCTACGTCTACGCAGTCGGCAACCGGCACATCACGGAGGCCCTCCGGAGTGCGGTTGATTTCGGCTTCACCTACGTCGAATACGCTGCCTGCGACTCCGGCGACCCGACGGTCATCGGGGAGACTGCACGTGACGACGTCGTCGGGTTCTTCAGGGACAACGGCCTGGAGTCGTCGCAGCTCTTGCTGGTGCACACACAGCACTGCGCGACTTCCGACCCGAAGCTCCGACAGGAAACGCTCGACTACATGAAAGCTTGTGGCGAGTTTCAGCTCGAGCTGGGCGGCCGGCAGGTGCTGGTCTGCTGGGGGTGCGGCGTGCACGAGGCCGACATGCTGCCCGAGCGGGCCTGGCTCAACACCGTCTCGCTGCTGCGTGAGTACGCACAGTGGGGCCTGGACAAGGGCGTCCTGGTGGATCTGGAGATCGAGCCCCACGTTTACTTCGTGCTGAACAGCACCGGCAGGGCCGCGCGCATCGTGGAGGACATCGCCATGCCGAACGTCTTCATCAACCTTGACGTGGGGCACTTCGTCATCAACCGGGAGGCGCCCTGCCGCATCGAGAAGATCAAGGACAGGATCATCCACGTGCATCTGAGCGAGACCGAGGGCTTCGAACACACCAACGATATCCTGGGCACGGGTTGTGCCGACTTCAGGGCCTATGTGGACAAGGCCATCGAGCTGGGCGTGGAGCAGAACTGCGAACGGCTGGGCGAGCCCTGCGTGGCCGGCATCGAGATGGGCGAGCCGGGCGGGGACGTGGACGATCCGGACCGCTGGGTGCGCGAGAGCATGGACTTCCTGGCGCAGCACCTGCCCGACGTCGGGCTTTGAGTGCAAGCCTGGAGCGCATTCGGAAGATAGGAGCGGACAATGGCGGGAGTGGAACTGGCGATAGTCGGCGGGGGCTCGGCGCAGTTCAGTCTCGGCGTGGTCAAGGATCTGGTCCATCTGCCGGGACTCTGGGGGTCGCGCGTGCGACTGATGGACATAGACCGGCACCGGCTGGACGTGACGCACGCAGTGGCCGAGCGCTTCACCTCCGAGGCCGGCGCCGACGTCGCGTACACCAAGACGCTGGACCGGGAGGAGGCGCTGGACGGCGCCCAGTTCGTGCTCAACTGTGCGCTGGTGGGCGGTTGGCGGGGCCGGCGCTACATGCGGGATGTAGCGGCGAAGTACCGTGACCAGGGCGCGCGCCTGAGCACCGGCGTGCTGCGCAGCTTCAAGCAGCTCCACCTGTTCGCCAGCGTCGCCCGGGATATCGAGCGGATCTGCCCTGACGCCTGGTACATCCAATCGGCCAACCCCATGGTCAGCGGCATCACGCTGGTCAACCGCGTGGCCTCAATCAACGCGGTCGGGCTCTGCCACGGCATCTTCGGCGCGCGCGAGGTCTGCGAGACCATCGGGCTCGACTTCGACGAGGTCAGCATCCAGTGCTACGGTCTGAACCACTTCATCTGGCTCTCGAAGTTCCACCGCGACGGCGTGGATCAGTACCCGCGCCTGGACGAGTGGATCGAGAAGGAGGCGCCGGCGTTCTGGGACAGTGACCGCTGCTGGCCGAGCCATTCGTGCAGCCCGAAAGCGGTCAGGATGTACCAGATGCTCGGCCTGTTCCCCATCGGGGACACGTGCTGTCCGGGCGGGGGCAACTGGCCGGACTGGTTCCGCAAGACGCCCGAGTTGGCCGCCGAATGGAATGAGGACACCGGTGCCTGGATCGAGCGCCACATCCAGAACATGGAGGGGCGTATCGGCCAGTTCCAGGAGGCTCTGGCCGACACGGACACTCCTCTGGCCGAGCGCTTCGGCGCCGGGCCGACCGATGAGACGAACGTCACCATCATTGACGCGCTGGCCAACGATAGCGACGGCATCTTCCAGGTGAACGTCGCCAATGAGGGCGCCATACCGGGGATGCCGCACGACGTCGCGGTTGAGCTGCCCGCTTATGTCTCCTCCGCCGGCATTCAGAAGCTCCAGATGGAGCCCCTTCCGGAACCTATCATGTACTTCATCCGCCAGCGCGTGCATCGCACGCTGACCCAGGTGGACACCTACCTGTCGCGCAGCCGCCAGCGGCTCCTGCTTTCCATACTCGGCGAGTCGGACGTCGGCTACGACGTGGCGACGGCCTACCTGGAAGACGTGCTCGCCCATCCAAACAACCGGGACATGGCCGAGCACTTCGTCTGATGGAGCGGATCGGCCTGCGCAAGCCCGACCTGCCCATGAGCGCCCCTCCCACACGCCGTCCGTACTGCAACGTCACAGACTTCCAGCACCCCGATGAGCCCCGTGAGCATGAGCGCTGCGCGCGGCGTCCTGTGACGCGGCCGGCATTTCCATTGAACGATCCGGGCGGTTGTGCCGTTGTTATAGTGATGGCTATGGACCCGGCCGGAAGCAAGACTGACGACGAGCTGATGCGCGATTTCCAGGGCGGTGACGTGGGAGCCTTCGAGGAGCTGGTGCGAAGGTACCGGGCAAGGCTGTATGCCTTCGCCGAGAGCATGACCCATGACCCGGGGGCGGCGGACGACGTGGTTCAGGAGACCTTGGTGACTGTCTTTGAGCAGCAGGCCGACTACATCCCGATGGGGCGGTTCCGGGCGTGGGTCTACACGATCGCTCGGAACCTTTGCCGCGACAGGTTCCGCGAGCCATCGCCGGTGCGTTTCAGCGCCGACATGCCGCTCATCCTGTGGTCGGGCGTCGCACGGACCCGCGGGGCGGAACGGTGGTCGCAGGAGACGGAGCGAACAGAGCGACTGGAGCGGGTTGGGGAGGCCGCCGGGGAGCTACCCAAGCCCCAGAGGGAGGCGGTGATGCTGAAGTACTACCACGGTCTCAAGCTCAGGGAGATAGCTGAGATTCAGGGCTGTCCGCTGGGCACCGCGAAGTCGCGAGTGCACTACGGACTGAAGGCCATAGAGAACATCGTGTCAGACGACCTATAGGTCACTAACGACAGTTCATTCTGCAGGAGGTTAAGGGCGATGGGCATTTTCAGGAGGGTGTCGGACATCCTGACGGCCAATGTCAATGATCTGCTGGACCGCGCTGAGAATCCCGAGAAGATGATCAAGCAGGTCATCCGGGAGATGGAGGAGGCGGTCCAGGGGGCCAGGCGCAACGTCGCCCAGGTCATGGCGAACCAGAAGAAGCTCGAAAAGGAACTCGAGACCAACAAGCGTCTGGTCGATGAGTGGCAGAGGAAGGCGGAGCAGGCGGTGGAAATGGATAGGGACGATCTGGCTCGCAAGGCGCTCACCAGGAAGAGGGAATACGGGAACCTGGTGGGCTCGCTCGAGCAGCAGTACGAAGCCGGCCAGGGCACTGCGGACGGCCTCCGGCAGACCCTCAGGGGCCTGGAGGCTAAGCTGGCCGATGCCAAGCGCCGAAAGGCAACGCTGATAGCTCGCAAGCGCACAGCCGAAGCCGAGATCGCCGCTGAGAACCATCTGGCACGAGCTGGGCGGGGCGCGAAGGCCGCGACTTCCTTTGCCAAGTTCGAGCACTTCGAGGAGCAGGTCGACGACCTGGAGGCGGAGGCCGGTGCCCTCAGGGAGATGACCGCGGCCGAAGCGGAGGTGGAGGCCGAGTTCGAGGAGCTGGAGGAGGAGACCGACGTCGAGATCGAGCTGGAAGAGCTCAAGCAGAAGGCTAAGAAGGCTGAGGGGAACAAGCAGGATTAGCCCGCGCTGTCCTGAGGCTTCTGTCCCCCGTGCAGCGCTGACAGGCGGGGAAGGCAAGAAGCCGTCAAGCGTTGGCCCTTGTGGGAGGCAGGACATGTTGGGCAAGTCAATTGGCGGGTTCGAGATCCTGGAGCAGATCGGCCGTGGCGGGATGGGCGTGGTGTACCGGGCACGGCAGCTCTCCCTTGAGCGAGAGGTGGCCCTGAAGACGCTTCTGCCGGGGTTGGCCCTCGATGAGGCCCTGGTCGAACGGTTTCAAGCCGAGGCCAGGGCCGCCTCCCGCACCAATCATCCGAATCTGGTGCAGCTCTACGACGTGGGTTCCCACGAGGGGACGCACTACATGGCCATGGAGCTTGTGGAGGGGGAGAGCCTGGCTTCCCTCATCCGCCGCGAAGGCTCCATGGAGTTCTCCCGGGCGGCGGGCATTGCCTCCCACGTGGCCGCCGCCCTGGGGGCGCTGCACTCGGTCGGCGTCGTCCATCGGGACGTGAAGCCCTCCAACATCCTGGTCCGGCCGGACGGGGTGGTCAAGGTCACCGACTTCGGGGTGGCGCTCCTTCAAGAGGGCGGCCGCCGGCTGACCATGGAGGGCACGACGGTCGGCACGGCGGACTACATGTCCCCGGAGCAGGCACGGGGGGAAGAGCCGGACGGCCGCAGCGACATCTACTCCCTCGGGGTGGTGCTCTATGAGATGCTTGCCGGACGAGTGCCCTTTGGGGCGGAGACAGCCCTTGCCGCGATGAAGAAGCACTGCGATGAGCCGCCGCCGAGCATGCGTCGTTCGCGTCCCGACGTGCCGGACCGTCTGGCGGAGGCGGTCTCTCGGTGCCTCCAGAAGGCCGCAGCGGACAGGTACCAGACGGCCGAGGCGCTGTCCGGAGAGCTGGATCACGTCCGTCTGGAGCTCGAGTTTGCCCGGCTCAGCGCTGAGACGCCCGCCGCCGGCATGCCGACGGCCTACTCGACGCGGACGGTGGCGTCACTTCGCCGGCAGCGCGAGGCCGAGAAGCCGCTTCTTGTGCGCCTGGGGGGCGGGGCGCTGGGCGGGCTGGGCGCTGCATGGCGCTACGCAGCGGGCACGCTGGACCGGGACGTGGCCGCGATGCGGCGGTCCTCCGGGCGGATGGAGCAAGCGCTCAGCGAGTTGGCCGAGGCTAAGCAGAAGCGCTCGGAACTGCGCCGTCAGGCCGAGCAGCTACGGCAGCGTGGCGAGTCCGCGCGGAGGGAGTCGGGCGAGGCCTTCGACGCGGACGAGGTGGCGCGCGCCGAGGAGCTCGTCGAGGAGGAGAAGCGGTGCGACGCCGCGGCCGTGGACTTCGAGACGGTGGCCGAGGGCCTGAACGAGACGGTCCACCAGCTCGAACAGCGCTACAAGCAGGCCGAGGCAGAGCACGAGCGCTTGCGGATGAAGGTAGAGCTGAAGAAGGCCAGGCAGGTGCAGGCGTCACTGGCGCGACCGGCGACCCGAAGGAAGCGGCGCATCATCCTGGCCGCAGCTTGTCTGCTTGGGGCTCTGGCCGTGCTGCTGGTGGTGGGGCACCTGTGGCGGGGAGCGCAGCCGCTTACGTCTGGCCCCGAAGGGGTCGCGCGCTCCTCGTCGTCGCAGGCCGACCGGCAGGCTTCGGTCATACAGACGCCGCCACACCGGGCGGCGGCCGATCCGGTCACGATGGCGTTGCGGTCTGTGGAGGCCAGGCCGCAGTGGCTGGGCAGCTACCAGCAAACGCGCGGGGCAGAGGGTTATTCGGCCCGCGAGGAGTCTGGCAAGATGGTCTTTCGTGTTGACGACCCCGGGCGTCTCATGGCGTGGGTGTGGTATGCGGAGCAACGGATCGACCCGCAGGAGCTGCCCTTTATCGTTGTGCGGTACAAAGGTGAGAGATTCGTCGATGTCAGCGTCCCGTGGTTCGACTCCGCGCTACAGGTTCTCACCTACGATACGGCGCACGGGTACGAGTGGATAAAGCTGCTAAGACCCGGCAAGTTGCTGGCGGACGGGCGACCTCACGAAGTGACCATTGAGCTGGCTCCCTGGGAGCTAAGCGGGTATGTCGTTGCCGTCTCGGTCAGAGTGGCTGCAGGCGACGAGGGGCGCGCTTACGTGGAGATGGACCCGCTCGTCTTCAGCGCAGAACCGCCCACCGAGGCAGAGCGCGAGGGGTAGCACGGTGCCGGCCGAGTGCGCGGGCAGGTTCGGGGTCCTTGCGGCAGTCGCGCATCCCCCTGGACATGGGCTTCATGCGCGGTCACTACACCGGCCACACCTTCAGCACCCCCGCCGCCGACGCGCACGTGAGTGAGGTACGCGTCAAGCTGAACGTCATCCGCGACGTGGTGCGGAGGTGGCGGCTTGTCGTGGTGGACGACTCCATAGTGCGCGGCACCACGTGTCGCGCGCGCATTGCCTCGCTGCGGGAGCAAGGCGCACGCCAGGTTCACCTGCGCGTGAGCGCCGCTCCAATACGCCAGCCGTGCTACTGCGGAGTAGACTTCCAGCACCCCGGTGAGCTGATCGCCGCTGAGCGCGAGGCAGACAAGGTCGCCGAGCCCATCGGCGCGGATCGCCTCGCCTGCTTCACCGGGGACTACCCGGTCCCGGCGGAGAAGGGCATGGGCAAACACGCCCTCGAGCCCCGCCGTCGCTGATGCAGGCTTCCTCGCTTGGCTGTTTGGTCTCCGGTGCGTCCCGGAACGCGTGTTCGGCAATGGCTCACTGTCCGTGCTCGATCCGTCCTCTGCTGTGTCGGCCGCTCTGCAGCCCTGCTGCAACCGGCCCGAACACGGCGCGTACCACGTGGCCTTCCAGGCAATGGTTCTGGCGGCCGTCCGTCTGGTTGGCGTGGCCCGCCCACCCTTGACAACACGTCCTATACGGCTATACTGTATCCCATGGCGCTTACCTCAAAGGCTGCCGAACCGCTCCGAAGGCACCCCGTCGGTCTTCATCTCGCCTGACGAGCACGCAGGTGCCTCAAGGCTTCTGACGAAACAAACTCCTCTGGAGGCC
>CAYFVS010000452.1:0-2843 GCA_964346565.1 uncultured candidatus Brocadiaceae bacterium
CGAGTCCGCCGCGCGCGCCTCTCTGCTGGTCGGAGCTGCATCCTGCCTGCTCCTGGCGTTGGGGTGCGGCCCGCTCGTCGAGGTCCGGGCGACGATACGCGCCGACGACCTGACGCGATTGGAGCGGGAGGTGCTGGGTAGCCGTGGTACGGTGGCCCCGGCCCGGTTGCTGCTCGCCGTCGAGCCGGCGCCGGCCGGGACGGCCCCCGACCGGCAGCAGTACCAGCAGCTCGCCGGGCGCCTGGCGGCCTTTCCGGACAAGACGCCACGCTTGCGTGCCTGGCAGGTGGTCGTCGAGCACAACCTGGCGGTGCTGACGGCCCGTGGGGGCGACGTGGAGGCGGCGAAGGGCATACTGGCCGCTGCGGCGGAGAAGGCCGAGAAGTGGTGGCTCTACGGGCTGCTGTGGCAGGTTGAGCTGAGCCGCGCCGAGCTGGCGGACGAGGATGGCACGGCGCACCTGGAGAGGGCGGCGTCGGTCGCCGCCGGGTGGCCGCCGCTGTCCGGCATGGACTGGGATTTCGAGGCGCGTGCCGCCCTGGATCGGCTCTACGGGGACCTGATCGGCCGCACGCTGCCGGAAGACCCCGAGGCCGCGCTGTCCTACGCGCTGGAGCGGGAGGCGGTTCTGCTCTCGCGGGCGGTTCCCCCCGGCGGGCTGCCCGTCTGGGAGGGAGAGCTGGGACGTATGGTGGCCGAGTTCGAGCGGGCCCGGGCGGCGGCTGCCGGGGCGCGGCGGGCCCGCTGCGCGACGGACGCCGGGCAGTTGGAGCCGCTGGACCTGTCCGCCACTGCGGAGGGTGAACGGCTGCGCGCGGCGGCGGCGGACCTGAACGAGTCGTCCCCGCTGGGCGGCCTGTTCGCGCCGGAGCCGCCGGACCCACTTGCGTTGCGGGAGGCGCTGGGGGCGGAGGCGGCGTTGCTGGCCCTCTCACCCGCGGGGGAGGGCGCCTGGGCCGGGTTCCTTCTGACGGCCGACGCGTTCGAGGCCCGCCTTCTGGCGGCTGATGCCGACGCGCCCGGCGTGCTGCTGGCGCCCTTCGAGCAGTTCGTGGGCGGCGACGTGCGCACGCTGTACCTGGCGCTGCCGGCCGGGCTGAGCGGGCTTGACTGGAGCGGCGCGCTGTGGGGCGGGAGCCCTCTGACCGAGCGGTTGGAGCTGGCATTCCTGGGCGGAGCTGCGGACCTGCTGTGGGGCTTCCGCGCGCGCAGTTACGGGCGCGAGTCCGTCCTGGTCTGCGGAGGCGCGGAAGCCGCCCCACTGGCCGAAGCGATAGAGACTGGCGGCCGGGTGGAGCAGTTCGACGCCCGGCGCAGGAACAAGGCGGACCTGCCCGGCGCCGCCGAGCTGGTGGACGTGGTGTGGGTCGGCGTGCCGGTCCGGCTCATGCCGCAGGCGCCGGGGGCCACCTACCTGGAGTTCCCCGGCGCGCCGGGGCGGCTGAGCGGCGTCTCGGCCGGGGAGCTGGCCGGCTACGAAACCCGCGCGGGGGCTTTCTGCCTGGCGTCGCTTCCCGAACGGGTATTTGGGCGGGGTGCGTTCCCCGCTCTGCGCGTCCTGACGCGGGCCTGCATCGCAGCCGGGGCTTCCTCGGTCATCTATGGGACGGATGGGGCAGGCCGCACGGAGCTGTGGTCGGCCGTCCTCCAGGGACTGCGGCAGGGACCGGCGTCGGCGGCGGTGCGAGGCGCGGGAAGCGGCGTGCGGCTCTACGGCTTCGCGGGGCTGACCGACCGGCAGTACGCCGAACTGAGCCGTCTGGACTTCAACGACACGCTGCGCGCAGGGCAGGCCCATCTGCAGGCGGGGCAATTCGGGGAGGCCGCCGGGAAGTTCCTGGACCTGTGGCACATGGCGCGCGTCTTGCCATTCGAAGATGAATCGCGCAGGCAGCTCATCCTTGCCAACATCCAGCAGCAGCTCGTCGAGTGCCGGCGCCGGCTGCGCGCCTATGGGGAAGCCGCCCGGCACCAGCGGCAGCGCATTGCGCACCTGGAGCGCCGCTCGGAGACCTCGCCTGCTGACCTGGCAGTGGAGTACCAGTCGCTCGGCGCGCTGCTGACCCAGGCGGAGCGTTGGAGCGAAGCCGTCGAGGCGTATGAGACGTCGCTGGCGCTGCTGGGCGAGGAGGGCCAGGAGGAGCAGTTGGCAGCGGTGCTGGGCGAGTTGGGCAAGAGCCAGGACCGGGCGGCGCACTACCAGCAGGCACTGGACAGCTTCGAGCGGGCCCTTGCCATCTACCGCCGCCTGGGCAGCCCGGAAGGTGCCGCTCGCCAGCACGGCAGGATGGGGGCCGTGTATCTGCGAAGGCTCGGCAGCGCCCCCCGCGCCGAGGAGCAGTTCCGACGCGCCCTGGACCTGTATGGATCGGCCGGGCAGCCGCAGCAGGCAGCGGAGGCCCGCATTGACGTGGCCCTCTGCCGGCGATATCTGGGCGACTTCCCCGGCGCCCTGGAACTGCTCGAACAGACGCGGCGTGCTGCCGAGGAGCAGGACATGCCCGCCACCCTCGCCCGCGCCCTGGCCGAGGAGGCCAACACCCGCTGGCTGACCGGCGACTACCAGCAGGCCCTCGAACTGGTCCCCCGCGCGAACGACATCGCCCGACGGATCGGCGACCACTTCCAGCTCAACGTCAACTACCAGTTGCTCGCGCTCATCTACTGGGAGCTGAACCAGTACGACCGCGCGTACGATGCCCTGGACGTGGCCATCGAGGCCGCACGCCGCGCCGAGGACCCGCTGGAAGTCGCCAGCGCACACAACAACCGGGGCATCATCCACCGCCGCAGCGGGCAGTACCCCGAGGCGCTCGAATCGTTCCGGCAGGCGCTGCAGATAG
>CAYFVS010000453.1:0-1861 GCA_964346565.1 uncultured candidatus Brocadiaceae bacterium
CTCGCCACCGAGACCTGGGGCCTGGCCGACCGCCCTATCGGCGAGCTCTCCGGCGGCGCGCGCCAGCGCGTCCTGGTGGCCCGCGCGCTCGCCCAGGAGACGCCGCTCCTGCTTCTCGATGAGCCCACCGCTCATCTCGACATCGGCCACCAGGCGGCGACCCTTCGCCTCATGGCGCGGCTGTGTCGGAGCGAGGGCAAGGCCGTGCTGGCCGCCGTCCACGACCTCACCCTTGCTGGCCAGTTCTGTCATCGACTGGTGATGCTCCACCAGGGACGCGTGGTGGCCGAGGGCAGCCCTGAGCAGGTGCTCACCCCTGAGCGCCTGCAACAAGTGTACGGCGCCTCGGTCCGCGTCCTCCCCCACCCCCTCACAGGGCGGCCGGGGCTGGCCCCAGACGGCGACGCGGGGTAGACTGGTCGCTGATATGGCGCGGAGGCCCGCCAAGTCCAGGCTCTACACCCGCACGGGTGACCGGGGAGAGACGGCGCTGTTCAGTGGCGATCGCGTCCCCAAGGATCATCCTCGCGTCGAGGCGTTCGGCAGCGTCGACGAACTCAACTCGACCCTTGGCGTTGCTGCCTCCTTTGTCCGCCAGCGCCGCGTCGCCGCCGCCCTCCAGTCCATCCAGAACGAGCTGCGCAACCTCGGTTCGGAGTTGGCCGCAGAGTCCGGCGTCGGCGTCGAGAGGCCCCGCACGTTTACCGACCCCGAGGGTAAGATCGCCCGCCTGGAGCGCCTCATCGACGAATACGACGCCAAGCTGCCAGCCCTGCGCACGTTCATCCTCCCATCCGGCTCGCAGGGGGGTGCTCTGCTCCACATGGCGCGCAGCGTCTGCCGCCGAGCCGAGCGGGCCGTCGTCCGCCTCTCCCGCCGGGAGGATGTCAACCCCCAGGCCATCGTTTACCTGAACCGCCTGTCCGATCTCCTGTTCGTCCTCGCTCGCTACGTGAACAAGGCCGCCCGCAAGCCGGAAACGACCTGGCGCAAGGGATAGAACCCTAGCCCAGCACAGGGCAAGGGAATGTTTCCAGACAGCAGCGGCGTTGACGCCCGCCTAGCCCAGGCGCACACTGGCATCGCGCGGGCACGAGAACAGCCACGCTTGCGCTGAGGGTGTATGATGGGCCACCGACAAGGGCGGGGAGACTCAAGGAGTCGATCATGAAGAAGGTAACGTTGATTGTGCCGGCGCTCGCGTTCCTGATCTTGGGGGCGGTCGCTTGCGCGGGGGACAACAACGGTGCCCTTGGTCAACATTCCCCGACTCCGCTCGACGGGGGCAGCACGGAAACTCCGGCGGCATCGGCCACGGCGATCAGAACACCGACGCTGACGCCGACAGCGAGCCCAACTCCAAGCCCGGCCCCTCGGCTCAGTCTGCCCGTTGATGTGGCTATCCTTGGCGAGAACCACACCTGCGCGGTAACGACGGCCGGAGGCATCAAGTGCTGGGGTTCAAACAGCCTTGGCCAACTCGGTGACGGGACGGAAGATGATAGCGTCACGCCGGTGGACGCGATCGGGCTGAGCGGCGGCGTGGCAGCCGTTAGCGCTGGGCGCGCACACACCTGCGCGGTATCCGCGGCCGGAGGCATCAAGTGCTGGGGCTGGAACAGCGATGGCCGACTCGGTGACGGGACGAAGACTAGTAGCACCACGCCGGTGGACGTGATGGGGCTGAGCGGCGGCGTGGTGGCCGTTGTCGCTGGAGCCGCACACACCTGCGCGGTAACCACGGCCGGGGGCATCAAGTGCTGGGGTTCGAACAGCGCTGGCCAACTCGGCGACGGGACGGAAGATGATAGCACCAAGCCGGTGGACGTGATGGGGCTGAGCGGCGACGTGGCAGCCCTTA
>CAYFVS010000454.1:0-7011 GCA_964346565.1 uncultured candidatus Brocadiaceae bacterium
AGGGTCTGCTTCGGTTGTATATGGCAGCGGCGTACGGGCGATCGCTGAGGGCGCGTCTGCGGGCGCTCTGGCGGCTCGGGCGGGCCGCCTGGTCGCGCCGTCGGGCCAGCCGGGAAGCGCAGGGAGAGGAGGGATCGGGCGATGGCTGAGCCGCAGGCGGTGGGGGTGATCGGGGCCGGCCTGGGTGGGCTGACGGCGGCGTGCACGCTTGCCGCGCGGGGGTATCCGGTGGTCCTTCTGGAGCGGAACACCTGGCTGGGTGGCAAGGCGGCTGTGCTTGAGGAGAGCGGATTCCGCTTCGACATGGGTCCCACTATCCTGACCGTTCCGTCGGTGTTGGATCGTATCTTCGCGGAGGCGGGCCGCCAGACCAGCGACGAGCTGGAACTCATCGAGCTGGACCCGCAGTGGCGCTGCTTCTTCGAAGACGGCAGCACACTCGATCTGGTGTCCGACACGGCGCAGATGGGCGGCGTTCTGGAGCGTTTCGACACCGCCGGGCTGGCGCGCGGCTACGAGGGCTTCATGGAGGTCAGCCGTGCTCTCCACCGGATATCGGAGAGGTACTTCTTCTGGCGGTCGGTCGGCTCCCTCAGGCAGGCGCTGACGGGCGCTGGCCGCTCCCTGCCGGGCACGGCTCTGGACGTGATGCGCATGAGGCTGTGGCGCACTGTGGCCGGGTTGGTGCGGAAGTACCTGACCGATGCGCGCGCCGCCCAGATGGCCGACCATTTCACCCAGTACGTCGGCTCCTCGCCCTACATGGCCCCGGCCGTCCTCTGCGCCATCGCCCACATGCAGACCGGGCTCGGCGTCTGGTACCCGATGGGCGGCACTCGCGCCGTCCCCCGCGCGCTGGAGACGCTGACAGGGGAGCTGGGCGTGGACGTGCGGAGGGACACGTGCGTGGAGCGGATCGTGGTTGAGAGCGGCCGCGTCCGCGGCATTGTCACCGCCGGGGGCGACGAGCTGCCCCTCGCCGCCGTGGTCTCCAACGCCGATTCGGTGCGGACCCATCGCGAGCTGCTTCCGTCGCAGGTGTGCGCCCGGTTCGAGGCCCGCCGACGCTGCGAGCCGGCCTGTTCAGGCGTTGTCCTATATCTAGGGCTGGAAAGGCGCTACGACCACCTTGAGCACCACAACTTCGTGTTCTCCTGCGACGCCGAGGAGGAATTCGACGCCATCTACCGGCGTGGCGTGCCGGCGCCGGACCCCACCTGCTACGTCTGCGCCCCGGCCCGCACCGAGCCCGAAGTGGCGCCGGAGGGCGGCGAGGCGCTCTACGTGCTGGTGCACACGCCCTACCTGCGCCCCGGGCAGGACTGGACGGAGATGCTGCCGGAATACCGCGCCCGGATACTGGACAAGCTCGCCCGCACGGGCGGCATGGAGGACATAGACCGGCGCATCGTGCTGGAGCGGGTGCTGACGCCCGAGAGCATCCTCAACCGCTACGCCGTCCTGCGGGGGGCCATCTACGGGCTGGCCAGCCATGGGCGACTCTCCGGTGCGTTCAAGCCCGGTAACCGCAGCCCGGACGTGCGGGGGCTCTATCTGGCGGGCGGCTCCGCCCATCCGGGCCCGGGGATGCCCATGGCGATGATGTCGGGTTGGATTGCGGCGGATGCCCTGGACCGGGACGCGGCCGCCGATGGAAGGGGCTCGGCACGGGGGCTATAATGGCTTGGTTGGGCGCCGACGCCGCCGCGCGCCGGCACAGGGTGCACCCAGGACACCGCAGCGTTTGGAGGACGGGCCGGAATGGACCTGTTGCGACGTGAGCACTTGAGCGAACTAGCCGAACACCGTGACGAGACCTGCGTTTCCATCTTCATCCCGCTGATGCGGGGCGGACCGGAGAAAAAACAGAACCGTATCCGGCTGAAGAACACCCTCCGGGAGGTCGAGAACCGGTTGGGCGAGACCGGAATGCGCCCCGCCGAGATCGATGCGTTCCTCGAGCCGGCCGCCGAGTTGCTGGAGGAACTGCCCTACTGGAAGCAGGACAGCGACGGGCTGGCCGTCTTCCTGGCGCCAGAGCTGTTCTGCTACTTCCGGCTGCCGGCGCACATGCAGGAGCTGGTGGTCGTCAGCGAGCAGTTCCACCTGAAGCCGCTTCTGCCACTGCTGACCGGCGACGGACGCTACTATGTGCTGGCGCTCAGCCAGAACGACGTTCGGCTGCTGCAGTGCACCCGCCACAGCCTGCGCGAACTCGGGCTGAAGGACGCGCCCACCAGCCTGGCCGACGTCTTGCAGTATGAGTCCGATACGGAGACGCTCCAGTTCCATACCGGCGTGCCCGCTCAGGGCCACCAGGGCAAGGGAGCCGTGTTCCACGGCCAGGCGGACGACGCCGACGGAGCCGTGCACAAGAAGAAGGTGCGCGACTTCATCAATCAGGTCGAGAACGCCGTCGAGGACCTGCTGGCCGACGAACGCGCTCCGCTGGTGCTGGCCGGCGTGGAGGAGATACGTGCCATCTACGCCGAGGCCAACCACTACCCGGGGCTGCTCGAGCAGGGCGTTGACGGCAACCCGGACCGGGCCAAGCCGGAGCAACTGCGGGAGAGAGCCTGGCAGGTCGTCGAGCCCGAGTTCGAGCGCACCAAGAGGCAAGCCGTCGCTGCGTGCCTGCGGTTCGCCGGGAGCGAGCGGGGCTCCACCGAGTTGAACGAGGTTCTGGAGGCGGCCGGCAGCGGCCGGGTGGAGGTGCTGCTCATCGACCTGGACCGGCACCAGTGGGGGCGCTACGACCAGGACAACGGCCTGGTGCGCCTGCACTACCGGGAGGAGACCGGCGACGAGGACCTGCTCGACTGGGCGGCCGTGCACACCTTGCGTCACGGCGGGACGGTCTTCGCCCTGCCCACCGAGCAGATGCCCAACAGATGGAAAGCGGCCGCCGTGTTCCGCTACTGAGCGAAAGGCCGTAGCAGCCTCGGACGAGGGCGAGCCGTTCGGTCATCCCCATCTGCTCCACTGCTCACGCGGAACTTCTGTGAAGGCTGCCGACGAGCCCGCCGGTCATCTTGGCCATAGTCTCGAGTTGCCCACGCCGCTGCAAGTGCCTCGCTTCGCCCACCGGCCGTCTGCGGTTTGCCAGCTCGAGAATGGGCACGCACTCCTGCGCCGAGCTGAGTGCGATGGTGAGGGGATTCGTCCGGTCGGCCTTGGTTAAGCGCCCATTGGCCTCCGACAGGTCAGCCGCGATTGAGAGCGCTGCCCGGTTGAGCTGGTCGGCCAGGAAGCCGCAACCCCGAGGGAAGCTCTCCGTCAAACTGGCTGCTTCGCCGGCGAAGTCCACGGCCTTCCTCGAGACTTCCAGTTTCTCGAGCATGAAGGCCATAGAGCGACTCCGAAGGCCTCGAGCAGGAGATCAGGTGAACAGGATGTCTGTGCTTCGCAGAGGTCCCTGGCTGCGCGCAGGTTGCTCCTCTGTTCTCACCGGTTCTCCCGTTCCACTGCTCACATGCTCTGTCCCGCCGGAGGCGGGACTGGTGGGCCCAGCAGGATTTGAACTCGCCCAAAAGGTCTGTGGTGCCTGCGTGCGGGTGAGTGACCTACCGGGAAGGGTGACGGCACCTGGGACCGTCGGTGGCGAGTCGGGGAGGAAGCGCAGCGACCGACCCAACCTGCAACCATCGGCCCGACAGTGCCGAGGGAAGTTGGCGAGCAGGCGATCAGTAGACCGCAGGAGAAAGAGGTCGTGGCGGTTGGAGCGTCTGGTGGCCGGGGTGGGTGGTCCGCCGTTTGCTCTCCTCTCTACTCACTCCTTTCTCCTGCTCTGTCCCGCTGGAGGCGGCACTGGTGGGCCCAGCAGGATTCGAACCTGCAACCCGCGGATTATGAGTCCGCTGCTCTGCCTTTGAGCTATGGGCCCTACCTCCCCAACAACTCGAATATACGGCCCGTGCGCCGGCAGGTCAAGCTGCGGTTGCGTCCGTCCGACACGGCAGATATAGTCACGTCCCGCCACTGTGTCCGGGGTCGCGCGACTGCGGAGGGAAAGGAGACAACCGTGCCGAGACACATCGAGGAGCTGATGCCTCTGCCCAGACAGGCGCAGCCGGTGGAGGGCACATACGACACCGCGGGCCGGTACTGGCGCGTGGACGCCCGTGCGGCGACCGATCCGGCGGTGGAATGGAAGCTGGCGGGTGAGCTGGCGGTGCCCCACGGCGTATCGCTGATGCTGCCGGCCAACACCGTCGTCGTGGGCTCGACGCCGGAGCGCGGCCCGGCGCCGCCGCCGCGGGCCCAGGCATATGCCCTGCACGTTGGGCCCGACGGGCTGGTCCTGCGGGGGCACGACGTGGAGGGCCTCTACTGGGGCCTGGTCACCGTTGAGCAGTTGCTCGACGGCGGGACGGAGCTGCCCTGCGGGAGGATCACGGACTGGCCGGCCTTCCCGCTGCGGGGCCACCACGACGACATCTCCCGCAAGCAGGTCTCCACCCTGGAGGACTTCCGCCGCATCATCCGCCGGCTCTCCGCCTATAAGATGAACGCCTACACGCCCTACATGGAGGACATGCTCTACCTGCGATCGCACCCGGACGTAGGGGAGGGCAGGGGCCGCCTGACCCCCGACGAGGTGGAGGCCATCCACCTGGAGGGCAGGCGACACAAGGTGCTCATCATGCCAACCTACTCCCTGATCGGCCACCAGGAGAACCTGTTGTCGAACCCCGGCTACGCGCACCTGGGGCGAGAGGTCTTCCAGGCCATGAGCAGCCTGGACCCCGACAAGCCGGCCGTGCGGGAGTTCCTGACCGACGTGATAGGGGACGTGTGCGAGCTGTTCCCGGGGCCGTACTTCCACGCGGGCTTCGACGAGACGCAGGGCGTGACGGCGGAGCAGTTCCTCCGCCACGCCAACTGGTGCGCCCGCCAGCTCCGCCGCTACGGCAAGCAGATGCCCATGTGGGCGGACATGATCTACAACCACTTCGGCTGCGACATGGTCCGCGAGCTGGAGGAGAACATCATCCTCGTCAACTGGGCCTACGGCTGCACGGAGGATGTCCCGCATCATCGGGAGCTGGTCGCGCAAGGGCGCCCTGTCTGGGGCCTGGCCGGCTACGGCAACTGGTGCGCTTTCCTGCCGGACTTCGGCCACGCGAAGTCGAACATCGACGCCTGGAAGAGGATGGGGCTCGAGACGCAGACGCCGGCCCTCTTCGCCAGCCAGTGGGGCGATGATGGATACGAGAACCACCGCGACCTGTGCTGGAACCTGTTCGCCTACCTGGCAGAGGCGACCTGGTCCGGCCAGGAGGCGCGGCGCGAGGACTTCGAACGGCGTTTCCAGCTCAGCTTCTACGGGGCGGAACTCCCGGAGCTGACTGAGATCATCCGGGAACTGCCCGGCCGGCTGTCCAGGGGCCCTGGGGACTGCTGGTCCCTGTTCCGCCGCAACGCCTTTGCGATGGCTCGATGGGCCGAGCAGAACCGCGAAGCGGCAGGCGATCTGCACGAGGACGAGCGCCTGCTTGAGGAGGCCCTCGGGGCGCTGGAATCCGCTCGCGCCCGCGCTGCCCGGCGCGCGGAGCACCTGAACCACTTCCGCGTCTCGCTGCTGCGCACCCTCAGCGTGGTGCATCGTCTGCAGCTTGCCTGTCGCCACGGCGTCGAGGCCGGTCCCCGGGCCGTGGGCGCGATCAGAGAGGAACTCGAGACCGTGCGTGACGCCTACGAGGAGGACTGGCTGCGTAGCAACAAGCGGCCCAACATCGAGGTCTCACTCAGCGTCTATGACCGCCTGGTGGCGAGCTATGGGCAGATGCAGCAGACCGAGCGAGGCGCACAGGGAAGGCGCGACGGGTACTACGCCCTGGACCTGTCGGAGCAGTTCAACGCCGCCTCTCTGCCCGTGGCCGGCATCCCGATCGGGGAGGGGAATGTGGACGGTGTTCCGTTCCTGTTCGCGGACGAGACGCAGACCCACGTGGCACTCACGCGCGAAGGGGCCCGGGTGGAGGTGACGTTCCCCGAGCTGGGCGTTGAGGACCTGCACCTGGTAGTCACGGGCCGGCGCACGGGCGACGAACCGGCGCCCGGAGCGCGGCTGGAGCTTCTGCTCGGCGAAGAGGTCGTCTTCAGCGAGGACCTGCTGACTGTCGTCCACCTTTGCGACTGGTGGGCGCCACTGGGCGATCACATCTGGGCCGGCGGAGGCATGGCGCACGTGGACCCGGAACGGGTCAGCTACGCCCTTACTGTCGGGCATCATCACGGGCTGGCGCGGCTGTGCGGTTTCGACATGCCGCCGGGAACGCGCGCCGACAGGCTCCGCCTGCGCGCGGTGGGCGAGGGCAAGGTGCAGCTCTTCGCCGCGACTCTACAGCTGCGAGAGGAGAATCCGTGAACTTCGTCGTGATCATCTGCGACACCCTGCGCCGTGACCATCTGGGCTGCTACGGCAACGACTGGATAAGCACGCCGCACATTGACCGCTTCGCCGAGCAGTCTCTGGTCTTCCTGAATGCCTACTCGGCCAGCTTCCCGACGGTGCCCCACCGGCGTGCCCTCCTGACCGGGCGCTTCACGGCCACTTACACGGGCTGGGCGGCTCTGTCCCCGGACGAAGTCGTGCTGCCGGACGTGCTCCGCCAGCGGGGCTACGTGTCCATGATGGTCTGCGACACGCCACACATCCTGGAGAACGGCTATCACTACGACCGGGGCTTTGACGGGTTCGAGTGGATACGCGGCCAGGAGTCCGACCGGTGGCGGACCTGGCCTGAGGCGCCGGAGCACCCCTGCGACCCGGCCAAGATCCGGGGCGAACAGAGGCTGCGTACCCGCCACCGGCGCAACACCGCCTGGTGGCGCTACGAGTCCGACGCGTTCGTGGCCCGCACCATGACGCGGGCATGCCGCTGGCTGGAGGACAACCGCACCAGGGACCGCTTCTTCCTGTACGTGGACACGTTCGACCCGCACGAGCCGTGGGACGCGCCCCAGTGGTACGTGGACATGTACGATCCCCTCTACCGGGGCGAGTCC
>CAYFVS010000455.1:0-20229 GCA_964346565.1 uncultured candidatus Brocadiaceae bacterium
CATCCTGCCGACCACGGCGGAGGACCTGCGACGGGCCGAGGATCTCTACGGGCAGTTCGCGCGGGAGGCGGTGCGCCTGGGGGGCAGCGTGGCCGCTGAGCACGGCATCGGACGCATCAAGAAGCCCTTCCTCGCCATCCAATACAGCCCGGAGGACATCGAGGCCATGCGTGCCGTCCGGCGCGCCCTCGACCCGGAGGGCACCCTCAACCCCGGCGTCCTGTTGGATTGACAGCCCACTCGCCCCCGCTCAGTCGGCGCGTTCGAGGATGACCTGGGCGATGGCGAAGTTGCGGTGGTGGGACAGGCTGACGTGGACGCGACCCACGCCCAGCTCCTCGCTCAGCTCCCGCGCCCGGCCGCTGAAACCGATGGTCGGCGCGCCCAGCTCGTCGTTGGAGACCTCCACGTCCAGGAAGCGCAGCCCCTTGCGCCAGCCCACCCCCAGGGCCTTCAGGGCCGCCTCCTTGGCGGCGAACCGCGTGGCGAACCGCTCCGCCGGGCGGGCCGCGCGGCGGCAGTAGGCCGTCTCCGCCTCGGTGAAGATGCGTCTCAGGAAACGCTCGCCGTAGCGCTCGACGGCCCGCCGGATGCGCCGCACCTCGACGATGTCCACCCCTATCCCGACGATCATGGCAGCCTCCGGCCTCGGAGGGATGTCTCCGGCAGAGGACTCACTCCTCCTCTTCCCCCTCCTCGTCGGCCTGCTTGGGCTCCCTTTCGGCCTGGAAGGCGCGGATCTTCTCGAGCTGCTCCCGGCGGCGTTCGACCAGCCGAGGGGCCGCTTTCTCGAAGATGGCCAGCTCGATCTCGTCCGCCACGTCGGGGTTGTCCTCGAGGAAGCTACGGGCGTTCTCCTTGCCCTGGCCCAGGCGCGTCTCCCCGTAGGAGTACCACGAGCCGGCTTTGTCCACGATGTCGTACTGCGCGCCCAGGTCCACGAGATCACCCTCCCGGGAGATGCCGCAGCGGAACAGCAGCTCCACCTCGGCCCGGCGGAACGGGGGGGCGACCTTGTTCTTGGCGATTTTCACGCGGCAGCGGTTGCCGATGGTTTCCCCGCCGTCCTTGATGCTGCCGATGCGGCGCAGTTCGATGCGCACGGTGGTGTAGAACTTCAGCGCCCGACCCCCCGAGGTCGTCTCCGGGTTGCCGAACATAACGCCTATCCTCATGCGCACCTGGTTGATGAAGATGACCGTGGTGCGGCTCTTGGCGACGATGGCGGCCAGCTTGCGCAGGGCGCGGGACATGAGCCGCGCCTGGAGGCCGACCTGCTGGTCGCCCATCTCCCCCTCGATCTCGGCGCGCGGCGTAAGGGCGGCCACCGAGTCAATCACCACCAGGTCGAGCGCGCTGCTGCGCACCAGCGCCTCAGTGATGTCCAGAGCCTGCTCGCCGGAGTCGGGCTGGTTGATCAGCAGGTTCTCCATGTCCACGCCGAGCTTGCGGGAGTACTGGGGGTCCAGGGCGTGCTCGGCGTCCACAAAGGCGGCCACCCCGCCCAGTTGCTGGGCGGCGGCTATGATCTGGAGGGCCAGCGTGGTCTTGCCGGAGGCCTCCGGGCCGTAGATCTCGACCACTCGGCCGCGTGGCACGCCGCCCACGCCCAGCGCCAGGTCCACCGCCGGGGAGCCGGTGGGGATGACGGCCACGTCGGTGCGGGCCTCGGTGTCGCTCAGCTTCATGATGGCGCCCTTGCCGAACTGCTTCTCGATAAGCTCCAGGGTGCGTTCGAGGGCCTTTTCGCGCTCCTCCTTGCCGTCGCCGTTCTTCGCCATCTGCTGGGACTCCCGTCGAGTGTCTATCCTTGAACTGCTACAGGGATGTATTGTAGTCCGTCTCGATCGGGATGCAAGCGCAAGCTCAGTCGCCGCCGGTGGTGCTCTGGCGGACCCAGTCCAGGTACTCCTCGTTGGCCACCACGATGGGGCACGCGACCACCTCGGGCACCTCGTAGGAGTGCAGCTCCTTGACGCGGTCGCAGAGGCGCTCGAACAGCTCCCGGCGCGTCTTCATCAGCAGCAGCGACTCGGACTCCCTGGCCAGGGCGCCCTTCCAGTAGAACAGAGACCGGATGCGCCCGGCGATGTTCACGCAGGCCACCAGCCTCTCCTCCAGCAGTTGTCTGGCCATCTTCTCGGCCTCCGGGCCACTGCTGCACGCCACCATCACAAGAATCGCGTCAGCCACGAGTCGGTCTCCTTTCGCCACCGGAAAGCGCGCTCGAACATCCGACGACTGTACTGCCCGCCGCCGAAGGCGTCCAGGTACTTCGCCAGCACCCGCTCCGTGTCCTGTTCGGTCAACCAGCCGTGCACGCTGCGGGCGAAGCGCCCCACATCCAGCCCCAGCAGGAAGGCCAGGGCCACAGACGGCATCCAGCCCACCTTCCGGGTCCGGCCGGTATCCATCAGCACTGCGTCGAACCGGGTCGGTGCGCCTCCTGGCTCCAGCGAGCAGATCAGCAGGTTCTCCGCGGTCAGCTCCCCGTGCCAGAACCCACCTGCATGCAGGCCGCGCATGGCCGTCACCCACTGCGTTACAGCCTGCTCCTTCTGCTCAGGTTTCGCTCCTGCCCAGTGCTCGGCCAGCCAGCCTGGCAGGGGCCGGGCGCCCGGCGGATGCTCGCTGACCAGCATCTGGTCCGCGCCCCGGCGTGCGGGACGCTCCATCGCGCAGACCGGCAGCGCCACGGGCAGGCCTCCCGCTGCCATGCGCGTGCCGAACCGCCAGGCGCGCCGCGCGCGGCGCAGCTTGCTGCGACTGCGCTCCAGCAACAGCCGGTCGTCCAGGCCCGCGGGCCCGGCCATGCTCCAGCGCTCCCGCCCCTGGGGCGCGGGCAGGGCACGGGTGGCCCTGCTCGTGGCAGCCCGCTCCGCCTCGCAGAGCCACCGGAAGAACTCCGGCGCGCTGTAAGCCGTGTTCACCTCGCCGTGCCACCGGCCCAGGCGGAAGGCCCAGGCGAAGACCGGCTTCGTTGGGCCGACCTCCGCGCGCACGGTTCCCTGCCCGTCCAGCACCCGGCCGGCCGCGTCCAGCACCTGGCCGGTGCTGATGGTCGTCATGCAGCGAACGTCATGACATCGCCTCCGGTTGCACGGCCGGCAGGCGACGGCGCCGGTCACCACCAGGCTTCGGCTGCAGTAAGGGCCGGTCTGGACGGGATCCTTGGGCCCGAACAGCGCCACGACCGGCACTCCCAGCGCGGAAGCCAGATGCATCGGCCCCGTGTCGCTGCCGATGAACAGGTCCGCCCGACGCAACAGAGCCATCAGCTCCTCCAGCGTCCGCGTGGGGGGCGCCAGAAGACCCGGCCGCCGCATCAGCAGCACCACCTGGCGGGCCAGGTCTTCCTCCCCCGGCCCGTAGCTGACCACTATGTCGGCGCCGCGCTGCTCGACCAGCCGGTCTGCTACCTGTGCGTAGCGGGCAGGCATCCACCGCTTGAAGGCCGCGAACCGGCTGGTGCCCGGGTGGATCAACACCGTGGGTCCGTCGCCCAGGCGCTCGTCCAGGGCGGCCGCCAGCGCATGGGCATCCTCCCCCGGTTCCGGGAAAGCCGGCTCCGCGTAGCGGGTGCGCACCCCGAGCGGCGCGAGCAGGGCCAGGTCGCGCTCGATACGATGGACTCCCTCGGCCGGCGCACGGACCAGCTCGCTCTGGAACAGGTGGTTCAGCTCGCGGCTGACCGGTCCGATGAAGCCGGCCCTGACCGGCGCGCCGGCGGCCAGCACCAGCCAGGCGCTTTTCAGGCTGCTTTGGAAGTCCAGCGAAGCGTCGAACTGCGCCGCGCGCAGCCGTCGCCACACGGCGCAGACCTCCCGGGCCAGGCGCCGCCACCGCCAGGGACTGCGCAGCATGGCAGCCCAGCGGAGCCGGGGGACGGTCAGCACCTCGTCCACGTGGGGATGGCCCCGAATGAGGCCGGCGAACCGCTCCTCGACGGCCCAGGTGATGTAGGCGTCCGGCCGTTCGCGGCGCAGCAGCGTCAGCGCGTTCAGCGCGTGCACCACGTCCCCCAACCCGCTGAGACGGATGCACAGGATGCGGCCGCCGCTCTTTCTCTGGCAGATGGTCATCTTTCGCGAGGGGAATCAGTCCGCCTGCTGCACGCGGCGGGTCCGCTCGGCCAGGCCACTTACGGACGGCGTGCCCTCCCCGAAGATGGCCGTCTCGGTCCGGTCATTGAGGGGGTCGGTCCAGTGGGAGGGAATGCCCTCCGCCCCGAGCAGGGCCCCGAGCACCGAGCCGGCGGTCGCCCCGTTGCAGTCGGTGTCCAGGCCCGCCTCCACCGCCAGGCCAATGGTGCGGGTGAAGTCCTTCTCACCCCACAGCAGCGCCATGGCGACGATCGCAGCGTTGTTTATCGTGTGAACGCCGTGGTAATGGCCGAACTGGTCGAGGACCCGGTCAGCAGCCTCCTCGGCCGGGCAGCCCTCGTCCCGCCAGTCCAGCACCAGGTTGAGCGCCTCAGCCAGCCGGCACCGGGCGGGGATCTCGGTCAGGCCCAGGCGCACGACCTTCTGCGGGTCGTCGGCCACGAAGGCAGCCGCCAGCATGGCGGCGACCCACATTTCGCCATAAATCCCGTTCTTCTCGTGGCTTATGCTTGCGTCCTTGAACGCCAGGGCGGCCGCCTGCTCCAGCCGCGCAGGGCAGGCGTAGCCGAAGGCGTCCGCGCGGATCTGCGCCCCGATCCACTCCCGGTAAGGATTGCAGTGGGTGGCGCTGTCCGGGGGCCAGATGCCATTGACGAAGTTGCGGTAGGCCACCCGCTCCGCCGTGTAGGTCTGATGATAGGGCAAGTGGCCGAGCCAGAACTCCGCCACCTGGCGGGGGGTGAACTCCGCGCCGTGGTCCTCCAGGATGCGCAGGCCCACGATGGTGTAATCCACATCGTCGTCCCGGAGGCCGCGGTCGAAGTTGCCCCTTAGCATCCCTGCCTTCCACCCCTCCACGGAACAGCCGGCCCCCTCTGGCGGTACGGGCAGGTAGTCATCGAGTTGCCCCATCCCGCACGCGTCCATCAGGTCGCGTATCTTCTGCCGCGACCAGCCCTCGACGGGCTTGCCCAACATGCAACCGCTGATCCGGCCCTGCCAGGCGCCCAGGGTGCAGTCGTGCAGTTGCTCTTCCGCCCGTGGGGCTGCCACGCGCCGGGGACCGTCGGGACGGCAGGCCAGTATCCGTTCCAGTTCACTGGGTTCCTCGTAGGGGAACCTGGCGGAGGGCGTGAGCCCTGCGATGGCTTCCCACAGCGCCTCGGCGCGCCCCGCGGCATCATGGCCGCCCTCCTGCTCGATGAGCGCCGCCTTGCGCTCAAGCTCCCACGTGTCGTATCCCTGCTCCGAGAGCGTCTTCAGCTCCTCCCGGATGGGTCCAAGAATGCGTTCCACCTCTTCCGGCATCTTCTGCGGCCTCCCTGCGGGCGGTTCGGCACGTGCTTGGTACGCCGATGCACTACCTATCATAATCCCCCTGATGCTGCAAAGGGCGGCCCGCCGGGCCTCCGCCTGCTGCCCGAGACCAGGGCGAATCTGCGCCGGGCGGCAACTTGCGGCCGGGCCGGCGGTCCCCTATGATACGACGCCGCCGGCGCTTCGTCTGAGAAGCCCGTTTGCTGGAGGAGTCCCGCGTTGATCCGGATAGCCCGGTTCCGCCCATTGCGTTACAGCCCTGAGAGCATCTCGTTCATCTCCCGGGTAGTTGCGCCGCCTTTCGACATCGTTGACCGCGACATGGCCCGGGACCTGCGGGAGCAGGATCCCCACAACTGCATCCGCCTGACTCTGGGCAAGCAGGGCCGGGTGAAGCGGGCATCGAGGGAATACACCCGCGCTGCCGAAACGCTCGAGTCCTGGCGTCAGGGAGGCATCCTGGTGCGCGAGTCGGCGCCGTCCCTTTACCTCTGCCAGCAGAGGTTCCGCCTGTGCGGCCGGGATTACGAGCGCCACGGCCTGCTGGCGGCCGTGCTCCTGCCGAACGGCCCGTCCGATGACATCCTGCCCCACGAGCAGACGATGCCCGCCGACAAGGCTGACCGCCTGAGGCTGATGGAGGCCACCTGCGCCAGCCTGAGCCCTGTCTTTGGAGTCTTCACCGACCCGTCCGGCGTGGTTCATGGCGCCCTGGCGGACATGAAGCAGCAGGGATCCTTGCTCTACGAGTTCCAGACACCGGACGGCGTGGCATATCGCCTGTGGCAGGTGACCGACGGGGAGTATATGCGTGCCCTGGCCGGCCTGCTGCAGGACCAGGACCTGGTCATCGCGGACGGCCACCATCGCTATGAGACCGCCTGCGCTTACCGCCGTGAGCACCGCAGCAGCGACGGCCCGCCCGGCAGTGCGCCGGAGGACTTCCTGTTGGTGTTTGCCGTTTCGAGCCATGACAGCGGGCTGCTGATCCTGCCCACTCACCGGCTGCTCAACGTGGAAGGACCGCTGGACCTGGAAGGTTTCGTGAGCCGCCTGGAGAGCAACTTCTCCCTGACTGAGCAGCAGGTCCGGACGCCGGAGGAACTGCAGACTGTGACCGGCTCCTGGCAGCCCGGGGAGAAAGCCATGGGCTGTTACCTGGCGGGTGGGCGCCTTCTGGTGCTGCGGCCGCCGGGGCCAAGCTGGCCTCAGACCAACATCCCCGCGGGGCCGCCCGAGTGGCGGGAACTGGTAGTGGTCGCCCTGCACTATGGCATCCTCCGGCCCTTCTTCGACATCCCGCCGGAGGCAGGTTCCGAGCACCCCGCGCTAACCTATGAGGCGGACCTTGAGGAGGTGTACTGGCAGATGGAGAGCGGGCAGTTTGATCTGAGCTTCCTGCTTCCGCCTCAGGATCCCAAGGTGCTCGAGAGGATCGCCCGCGCCGGGCGCGTGATGCCGCCGAAGTCCACGTACTTCTACCCGAAGATCCTCTCCGGACTGCTGTTCTACCCCTTCGCTGCTGATGACGGCATTCCGGAGATCGTCAAACCGTAGCACCTCGGCGTTGCAGGTAGCAGTTTGACCTTGTTCTGGAATATCCCGGGCACCGCCCTTCCCCAAGCACATGCATAGCTTTGCGTTAAATGGGCGAAATGCCCTCGACACGGGCTCCAGAGCGCCCTTTTCGGCTATCTTGCTTTTGCGCCAGGAGTGCTCGATATGGTATAATCACAGAGGACTCAGAGAGCCCCTAGACGCATCGCTTCCGGCATCCGGTGCCTGGCTGCAGGGATGGCGAGAGTCCTGCCAGAACCTGGCAATAACCGGGTCAAACCACGGGAGTTAGCAGCCATCATCTCGGCTAAGACCAGAGTATTTGCTCAACAGCACCAATCCCTGTGCAGTCGTCGCCGAGCCAGCACGGGTCGCCAACACAGTATCGTCGGGTTTTCGCCTTAGCCGACCCGACTGTAAACACGGGCCGGCCAGGAGCTTAGCCACACGAACGGGCCGTTTCCGACGCTATCAACGGCCTGAATAAGTGTTCTGTTTATGTACAGACACTAAGGGAAAGTATACGTACATCCTCTCGTTGCCATTGGGAGAACGGCATGAAGATAGTCGCCAGTCGGGAGGCCCTGCACAGGGGCTTTCAGCGCCTGGGCGGTGTTGTTGCCGCCGGCGCGCAGCAGCCCCTCTACCGCCACGTGAAGGTCGAGGCGACCGCCGATGCACTCCATCTGTCTGCGACTGACCTGGAGGTCGGGCTCCGCCTGCAGGTACCTGAGGTGACCGTCGAGGAACCCGGAGTCGCCCTGGTGCCGCACGCGCGTATCGCTCCCCTGCTTGGGGTGACGCCGGATGAACAAATAACGTTGACCGAAGACGACGGCGCGGTGGTCATCGAGACGGAACGGAGCCGCTTCCGCGTGCTGGGGGAGGACCCCGCGGACTTCGCCAGCCTGCCGGAGCTGCCGGCCGAGGGAGTGGTTGAGATAGACCCCGAGGTCCTGCGCTACATGGTCAGACGGACCATCTTTGCTACGGCTGATGAGAAGGGGCGCTACGCGCTGCACGGGGTGTTGTGCATCATCGGGAAGGAGGACACCATCGAGATGGTTGCCGCTGACGGCGCCCGGCTGGCCCACGTGCGCAAGAAGGTGAGCAACCCGGAAGACGTTGAAGAGGAGTTCATCGTAATGAGGGCTGGCCTGGAGCAGATGGCTCGCCTGGGCGACTACGGCAAGGAGCCGGTGCATTTCGCCGTGGAGGAGGGCCGCATGGTAGCCCAGAATGATGCCGGCCGGCTTGCCTGCCAGTTGGTCGAAGGGCAGTTCCCGAACTTCCGAGAGGTCATACCCCGTGAGGGCAAGGTCACCGTGCAACTGCCGACGCACGGACTGCACAATGCCGTGCGGCGCGCAAGCCTGATGACCACCGAAGAGACGCGGGTGGTGGAGTTCGCTTTCAGTCCATCCACGCTGACGATTACTGCTGAGGCGCCGGATGTGGGACGGGCTGAGCTGCAGATGGACGTAGATTACGACGGGGAAGAAACGGGCATCGCTTTCAACCCCGAGTTCCTGGACGACTTCCTGAGTATCGTGGAGCGCGAGGCGGTCAAGATGCGCTTCACCGACCGCCGGTCTCCCTGCGTGTTCAAGAGCGGCCTGGACTGCACCTACGTGGTCAGCCCCGTGATTCGGGAAGAGGCTGAGGTATGAGCGAGGGACTTCGCGACCAGGGCCACGCGCAGGCGCGCCCCATCGGGCAGATAGCCCGCCGGATTGTGCGCGAGAAGACGTTCTATCAGAAGGGCAAATACAGCGCACTGCATAACGCGTGGAACGACCTGGTCGGAGGTGGCCTGGCCGAGCGGACACGGATCCGCTCCTTCGGCGGGGGGGAGCTGGTGATCGAGGTGGACTCCTCCGTGCTGCTGCACGAGCTGAATGGCTTCATGAAGGAAGGGCTTCTCCGGGAGCTTCAGTGCACGAAAGCCGGGCGGGACGTTGCATCGCTGCGATTCTGCCTGCATGGGCGTACTTAGCGTCGGAGATAGGGAATGAGTGAGCCGGCGGGCGCACAGCAGGAGTACGGGGCTGACTCCATCAAGGTCCTGGACGGCATAGAGCACGTGCGCAAGGTGCCGGCGATGTACATCGGCGATACCGACGAGCGCGGCCTCCACCAGCTCGCCGAGGAGGTAGTTGCCAACGCGGTTGACGAGGCGATGGCGGGCCGTTGTGACCGCATCCACGTCCGCCTACACCACGACGGCAGTATCTCTGTGACGGACAACGGCAGCGGCATCCCGGTCGACAAGCATGCGGCCACTGGCAAGTCGGCCCTGGAAGTAGTGATGACCACGCTGAACGCCGGAGGTAAGTTCGACCACAACGCCTACAAGGTGTCGGCAGGGCTGCATGGTGTGGGGGTATCCTGCGTGAACGCGCTCAGCGCGTGGCTCGAGGCAGAGGTCCACTGGCGGGACGGCCACGTTTACTACCAGCGCTACGAGAAGGGGGTGCCTCAGACGCCCGTGGAGAACCGGGGCAAGACGAACCGCAGTGGCACCCGCATCCGCTTCAAGCCCGACCCGGAGGTATTCGAGGTCGCCACCTGGCGGTGGGACCTGCTGGTGCGCCGGCTGCGCGAGCTGGCCTTTCTCAACAGCGGCGTCCGCATCGGCATATCCAGCGACGAGGAGGACCGAGAGGAGGTCTTCCACTACGAGGGCGGTATCCGGGAGTTCGTCGAGCACCTGAACCAGGGCAAAGAGCCCCTTCATGACGATGTCATTTACGTCGAGAGGGAGCTGGACGCCGTCATCTGTGAGATAGCTTTCCAGTACAACGGCGGCTACACCGAGAGCGTCTACTCCTTTGCCAACAACATCAACACGGTGGAGGGCGGCACTCACCTGAGCGGGCTGCGCGCAGCGCTGACGCGCACCTTCAACGCCTACGCGCGCGAGCACGGCCTGCTGAAGAATGCCACCCCTTCCGGGCAGGACTACCGCGAGGGGCTCACCGCCGTGGTCAGTGTCAAGCTGCCCGACCCGCAGTTCGAGGGACAGACCAAGACGCGGCTGGGCAACCGGGAGGTAGCCGGACTGGTTGAGCAGGTGCTCAACGAGAAGCTGGCTGCCTACTGCGAGGAGAACCCGGCGACCACGCGGGCCATCGTAGACAAGGCCGCAGAGGCGGCACGGGCGCGGGAAGCCGCGCGCAAGGCACGTGAGCTGACCCGGCGCAAGGGCGCCCTCACGCGGACGGCCCTGCCGGGCAAGCTGCGCGACTGCTCCAGCCAGGACGTAGAGAGCACGGAGTTGTTCATCGTCGAGGGCCAGAGCGCGGGCGGAACGGCCGGCATGGGGCGGGATAGGAAGTTCCAGGCGATCCTTCCACTGCGGGGAGTCATCCTGAACGTGGAGAAGGCGCGCATCGACAAGATGCTCAGCAACAACGAGATCCGCGCCCTCATAACCGCCCTCGGCACAGGCATCGGCCAGGACGAGTTCGACGCGTCCAATGTGCGCTATGGCAAGATCATCATCATGACTGACGCCGACATTGACGGCGCGCACATCCGTACGCTGCTGCTGACGTTCTTCTTCCGCCAGATGACCCAGCTCATCCGGGACGGACGCGTCTACATTGCCCAGCCGCCGCTCTACCGCATCAGGCGCAAGGGCAAGGAGGAGTACATCCACGACGACCGCGCCCTGCAGCGTGCCTTGCTGCGATTGGGCACCCAGGACGCCGAGCTGCACTGCCGGTGCAACGGCCGGGAGGAGACGCTGGAGGAGGAGCAGTTCGGCAAGCTGGTGCGCCTGGTGGCGGAGCTGGACAGGCTCGGCGAGCGCGTCGAGGCCCAGGGCATCGGCTTCAGGCGCTACCTGGAGACGCGCCGGGAGGCCGACGGAGCCCAGTTCCCCCGCTACCGCGTCATCCACGTGGACAGGGACAATGCGGAGCACGAGCACCTGTTCTACACCGAACAGGGCTACGACCGATGGCTCCGGCAACTGCGGCAGGCGCTGGAGGCGGACGGCCGGGAACTGCAGATGATAGAGGACGACGAGCTGGGCGGGCCCGAGCCGGAAGACCTGCGCAGCAGCGTGCGGCCCAGGCGCTTTGGGGAGGCGGCGCGGGTCGAGGCGCTGGTGCAGTCCATCGAGCGGATGGGCGTCCCCATCCGATTCCTGTTCCATGACGCAGAGCCGGAACGGGAACCGTTCACCGTACAGTCCGACGGCACGCGGCTGGTCTGCCGCTCGCTGCTGGAACTGGTGCCCGTGGTAGGCGAGCTGGGTCGGCAGGGGCTGGACATCCAGCGCTACAAGGGCCTGGGCGAGATGAACGCCTCTGAGCTGGCGGACACCACCCTGAAGCCCGAGACGCGACGGCTGGTAAGAGTGACCATCGGCGACGCCGTGCAGGCGGACCAGTACTTCAGCATCCTCGCGGGTAAGGACGTGCAGAGCCGGCGGGAGTTCATCGAGCGGCACGCCCTCGAGGTCAAGAATCTGGACCTGTGAGCGTGCCCCGGCCTATGGCGCAGATGATGACCGAGTTCGATCTGCAGGTAGAGTGCCCCTTCTGCGGGGCCGCCTTCCGCGTGCCCCGCATCCGCGCCGGGCGCAGCGAGACATGCCCGGTCTGCCGGGCCGAAGTCCGGGTGAGGGCGGAGGCCGGCGACTCGCCGGTTGCCGAGGAGGAGGCGCCGGCAGCGGCTCAACCCGGAGCGCCCGCCCCCGAGCGGCAGCAGCCGCCCCGTGTGCCCGAGGCCGGGCCTCTGATCGTGTGCGCCGAGGGCGACCGACAGGTCAACCCCCTGACGGCCGGGCCGCTGATCTGTGCCTATGCCGGCGTGCCCTCCGCCGAGGGGCGCCTGCAGGTGCGCCGCGGCATGGGTGTGCTCGGTGAGGGGCTGTCGGCCGGCGCTGCGCGGGGCATGGTGAAGGCGCTGGAGCGCAAGGGCGTGCGCGCCTTTGCCGTCCCGCAGAACGCCGTCGGCTCCCTGGAACGGGTGCTGGCGATGCAATGTATCCACGAGGCGGCCCGGGACGCACTCTACGTCCAGGTGGGCCGGGAGGGCAGGATCCGCTCCGTCGGCTGGTCGGCAGTGGTGGCCGGTGTCTGCATGAAAGGTATGTTCGGAGGGGACAGGCAGGCGGGGAGTTCCCACGCGTCGTCCAGCGCGGTGTACCTGGCCATGCCGATGGGGATGGGCGGGGTATTGCGCTCTGGCCGGCGTCGCAAGATGCCCCGCCACACCCCGGAGCCCCAGCTGGAGGCGACGCTTGTGCTGCGGCGTTCCGGCGGGGAGTTCTGCCGGCTGGCCTTTGCCGAGTCCCAGGTGCGCTACGCCTACCTGGGGGATCGGCTGAGGCCGAACCGGGCCGAGAACTTTGCCCTCCTTCTGGGCGACGTGCTGCACTACGCGAAGAGCGCCTTCTTCCCCGAGGGCTGGCGAGCGGCGGCAGAGGGACATACCGAGAGAATTCGCAAGGTGACGGGCAAACTGGACAGGGATAACTACGTGCGCTGGGCCGTTTGCTGCGCGGCGGCGAAGGGATACCTCGCGGCCTGACGGCGGCCCGACAGCGTGTCACAAGAGGCGGACCGGAATGAGCGATGAGAGCGGGGCCATTGACGAGCTGCTGATCGAAGACGAGATGAAGGAGGCGTACCTGACGTTCGCCATGAGCGTGATCGTCAGCCGCGCCCTGCCGGACGTGGGCGACGGCCTGAAGCCGGTGCAGCGGCGCATCCTGGTCGGGATGAACGAGCTGAACCTGGGCCCCCGCTCAAAGACCCGCAAGTGCGGCAAGATCGTCGGCGATGTGCACGGCAACTACCACCCGCACGGCGAGACGGCCATCTACGACGCCCTGGTGCGCTTGGCCCAGCCGTTCACCACGCGCTATCCCCTGGTGGACAGCCAGGGCAACTTCGGCTCGATGGACGGCGACCCTCCGGCGGCCCAGCGCTACACCGAGGCCCGGCTCAGCCCCATCGGCATGGAGCTGCTGAGGGACATCGAGCAGGGCACGGTGGACTTCATGGACAACTACGACGGCACCCGGCAGGAACCGGTCGTGCTGCCCGCCCGCTTCCCCAACCTGCTGGCCAACGGCGCCACCGGCATTGCCGTCGGCATGGCCACCAGTATCCCGCCCCACAACTTGCGCGAGGTCTGTGACGCGGCCACGGCCGTCATGGATAACCCCGGCATCACCATCCGGGAGCTGATGGAGATCATCCCCGGACCCGACTTCCCCACTGGGGGCGTCCTCTGCGGCCAGCAGGGCATCTACGATGGCTACGCCAGCGGGCGGGGCACGACCACGCTGCGCGCCCGGACGAAGCTGGAAGAGGGGCGCGGCGGCCGGCTCAGCATCGTCGTCACTGAGCCGCCCTATCACTCGAACCGCGACAGCCTGGTGGAGAGGATCGCCGACGCCGTGCAGGCCGAGCGCGTCCAGGACGTGCAGGACATACGCAACGAGAGCGACAAGTCGGGCACGCGCATCGTGATCGAGCTGAAGCGCGACGCCGACGACCGGGTTGTGCTCAACCAGCTCTTCCAGCACACGCCCCTGCAGACCACCGTCAGCATCATCCTGATCGGCATCGTGGACGGCCGCCCGGAGACCCTGAGTATAAAGCGCATTTTGGAGCTCTACCTGGGCCATCGCGCGGAGGTTATCCGCCGGCGCACCGAGCACCTGCTCGGCCGGGCCGAGGAGCGGGCGCACATCATCGAGGGCCTGCGAGTCGCCCTGCTGAACATAGATGAGATCATCGAGATCATCCGGGGCAGCGACGAAGTGGCCGAGGCCCGCAACGCCCTGATGGAGCGCTTCGACCTGACTGAGCCCCAGGTGGACGCCATCGTGGGCATGAGGCTGCGAAGCCTGGTCGGGCTCGAGCAACTGAAGATCGAGCGCGAGCATGAGGAGCTGCAAGAGAAGATAGCAGACTACCGCGACATCCTGGCCAGCCCGCAGAGGGTGCAGGACATGATCCGCCAGGACCTGGCGGATGTCCGCGAGCGCTACGGCGACGACCGCCGCACCGACATCGGCGGCGAGGTGGAAATCCTCGAGCGGGAGGACCTGATCCCCGAGGAGAAGGTGGTGGTCAGTGTCAGCCACCGGGGCTACGTCAAGCGCATCAAGCCGGACGCCTTCCGGGCGCAGGGCCGGGGGGGCAAAGGCGTCATCGGCGCCGACCTGCGGGAGGAGGACTTCATCACTGACGTGTTCGCGGCCTCCACCCACGATTACATCATGTTCTTCACCAACTTCGGGCTCGCCTACTGGCTGAAGGTGTACATGATCCCGGAGATGCAGCGAACCGCACGGGGCCGAGCCCTGGTGAACCTGCTGGACCTCCAGGAGAATGAGACCATCACCGGCATGGTGCCGGTCACCGAGTTCGAGCAGGAAGGCTACCTGCTGATGGCCACCCGACAGGGGACGGTCAAGAAGACGCGGCTCGACGCGTTCGGCAAGAGGCGCACCGGCGGCATCATAGCCCTCAACCTGGCCGAGGGGGACCAGCTCATCGGCGTGCGCAAAACCAGCGGCGACGACGAGGCCATCCTGGGCACCCGCAAGGGGCGGGCCATTCGGTTCCACGAGGAGGACGTGCGCCCCATGGGGCGCACCGCCGCCGGGGTGCGAGGCATCAGGCTGCGCAAAGGCGACCGGGTGGTGGACCTGGCACTGGTGCGGCAGGGCGCGACGCTGCTGACGGTCTGTGAGAACGGATACGGGAAGCGCACCGAGTTCGACCAGTACTCCTGCCAGCACCGTGGCGGCCTCGGCCTGACGGACATTGACACCGGCCGGCGCAACGGTCCCGTAGTCGCCGTGCGGGAGGTCACCGAGGGCCAGGAGCTCATCCTGGTGACCGAGAACGGCATGACCGTCCGCATCCCCGTTCGCTCCGTAAGCTGCATCGGCAGGCGCACGAAGGGCGTGAAGCTGATTACCACCGAGGAGGACGACCGCGTCAGCGGCGTCGTCGCGATCGCCCCCGAAGATCGGGAGGGGCCTGACGACCCGGACCCCGGCGGGGGAGCAGAAGGCGAACAGGACCAACGCGCTGACTGAGGCGCAACCAGCGGCTGAAAGGGCAGTACATGCAGTTGCCGCACCCGGTAGTGCAGACGGAGCTGGAGGAACTGGAGCTGTTCAGCCGGGGCAAGGTGCGCGACATCTACGCGTTCGACTCGCAGCTCCTGATCGTCACCACCGACCGGATAAGCTGCTTCGACGTGGTGCTCCAGACGGCCATACCGCTGAAGGGGAAGGTCCTGACGCACCTGACCGAGTTCTGGCTGACCTACCTGAAGGACCTGGTCCGCGGCCACCTGATCACCACGGACGTGGAGCGCATGGGAGAGGCCGTTGAGCCACATCGGGACCTGCTGCGGGGGCGCACCATGCTGGTGAAGCGGGCCGAGGTGCTGCCGATCGAGTGCGTAGTGCGCGGCTACCTGTCGGGCAGCGGGTGGCGCGCCTACCGGCGGGAGGAGGCCGTCTGCGGGGTGGAGCTGCCCCCGGGGCTGCAGGAGAGCCAGAAGCTGCCCCGGCCCATCTTCACCCCGACCACCAAGGCCGAGGCGGGCCACGACGAGCCGATCACGTTCGAGCAGATGGCCCGGCAGGTGGGCCGGGAGCTGGCCCAGCGGGTGCGCGATCTGTCGGTGGCCGTCTACCGCAAGGCGGCCGACTATGCCGCCGACAAGGGCATCCTCATCAGCGACACGAAGTTCGAGTGGGGTTTCTGTGACGGCGAGCTGACGCTGGTGGACGAGGTGCTGACTCCGGATTCATCGCGGTTCTGGCCGGCCGCAACCTACCGACCGGGCGGCCCGCAGGCCAGTTACGACAAGCAGTACGTGCGGGACTGGCTGGATGAGCAGGGGTGGGATCACGAGCCGCCCTCCCCGGAGCTGCCCGGCGAAGTGGTCCGCAAGACGGTGGACAAGTACCTGGAAGCGTGCAAGAGCCTGACCGGCACCGCGCCGGCGGCCTGAGCCCCGCCTTCAGCAGGTCAGGTGCAGCCCCGCCACCGCCCGACGGCCGGCGGCCATCAGTTCGTTGAGCAGCGCGCAGGCCGGCTCGGTACGCTCTATGTGGACTTCGGAGCAACGTTCCTCCATGAAGCCGCGCACCTCCGCCGGCACGTCCATGGCCCCGCTGCTGCCGGTGCCGATGACGATGGCCTCCGGGTCCTTGCTCAAGATCGGCTCCAGGTCCTCCTGCGACAGGCAGTGGCCGTTGACCCGCCACCAGGAATCGTCAACGCCCTCCGGCCACACTATTACGTCATCGGTATAGGTGATGCCGTCGATGGTGATGGTACCGTACCGGTAGTGTTCGATAGCCATCGCATATTCCCCCCCCCTCAGCCGGATAGCACACCCGCAACGGAGCATCCCATTGACCAGAACCGGCCGCTCCGACAGGGTGCCCGGTTTGCCCACCAGCATCAACCGTTCGCTCCACGCCCACATGTATTGTAAACAGGATGGCGGGCAATGGCAACGCCCAATCCGGGCCTGGTGGGCTTGTCCGGCCCGCCCCGGCGTGGTATTCTGCCTGTTGGGCGATATTCCTCTGCGGCACACGAACGGGGGAGCGGGAGACCATGAAGGTCGGCATGGTGGGCTTGCCCCAGGCGGGTACTACGACCCTGTTTAACGCTCTTACCGGCGCCCACGGGGACGTCGGCGGCTACCACCCCGGCGAACATGTGGCCGTGGGCACGGTAAAGGTGCCCGACGCCCGCCTGGGCGAACTGGCCGAGCTCTTCCAGCCGGACGAGGTGATACCTGCCGCCCTGTTCTTCGAGGACATCGGGGGCGTCTTCGCCCACCTGACCGGGGGCGAACGCAGCGGCAAGGCGGTGGCAGCGTTGCGTGATGCGGACGGTGTGCTGCTGGTGCTGCGGGCCTTCGAGTCTCCCTACGTGCCGGCGGTGCTTGGCGAGGTGGACCCGGCCCGCGAGTTCCACGTCATGATGGACGAGCTGCTGCTGGCCGACCTGGAGGTTGTCGAACGCCGCCTGGAGGCCATAGAGGATGACCTGAGGAGTCCCCGCGCTGAGCGGGAGCCGCTGGAGAAGGAACAGGCGCTGCTGGAGCGATGCCGGGGGGCCATCGAGCAGGAACGGGCCCTGCTGAGCGTTAAGTTGAACCAGGTGGAGGAGAAGCTGCTGCGCAGCTACGCCTTCCTGACTCTGAAACCTCGCGTCTGCGTGCTGAACATCGGGGAGGACCGGATAGGCGAGCTGCCGGAGGCACCGGGCGTCGAGCCGAAGCCGGAGCCCATCTGCGCGGAGCTGGAGATGGAGCTGATGGAGTTGGACGAGGACGACCGGCAGGTCTTCCTGGAGGACGCCGGCCTCGAGCAGATGGCCGCCGGGCGCATCATACGGGCCAGTTACGAGGCGCTCGGGCTGCGCTCGTTCTTCACCTACGTGTCCGACCAGCTCCGCGCCTGGACCGTCCGGGCGGGCACGTGCGCGCCCGAGGCCGCCGGCAAGATCCACTCGGATATGCAGGAGGGCTTCATCCGGGCGGAGGTGGTCGGCCAGGGGGAGCTAATCGAGTGCGGCGGCCTCAAGGAGGCCCGCGCGGCGGGCAAGCTCCGCATGGAGGGCCGCGACTACGAGGTGCAGGACGGCGACGTCATAACCTTCCACTTCAGCCGGTAGCGCTCGCGCGCGACCGGTCAGTCCCAGGGCTTCAGCAGAACCTTGCCCGACTTGCCGCTCAGGAACGTCTCGAAGGCATCCTGCGCCCTGGTCAGCGGGAACTCGTGGGTTATCACCTCGGCCACGACCGGTTTGCGCCGGATGAGGTCGAACACCCGCGGGTAGGCCAGCCGGTTCATGAACCACGTGCCCTGCACGGTGAGGCCCTTGCGGATGAAGTCGTCGCTGGGACCCAGGCGGACGGAGGAGTGGTTCTCGCCAATCACCGCGACCCGCCCCAGCACGGCCGCCGCGTCAACGCAGAGCCGCAGACCCTCCGGCGTGCCCGAGCACTCCGCCGCAACGGAGGCGCCCTCTCCATCGGTCTGCTCCCGAACCCACTCCAGCGACGCGCCGTCCTGCGGGGCGAGTGCCGCCTCCGCGCCGAGGCGGAGCGCCAGCTTCCGCCGGTAAGGCTCCGGCTCCACACCCAGCACCCGCGCGCCGCGGAACGATGCAACCGCCACGGCCCCGAGCCCGACCGGCCCCAGTCCGGTCACCACCACAGTGTCCGACGCGCCGACATGGGCCCGGTCCAGGGCGGAGAACGCGGGACAGAGTGCGCAGCCGGCCAGCGATCCCACTTCAAGGGATAGATCGTCCGGCAGCCGCGGCAGTAGTGCTTCCTGCTTCTTCACATACTCCGCGAAATGCGTGGCGGACGGCGGAGCATCCCGGCAATAGACCCAGTCGCCGGACCGGCAGAACTGGCAGTCCCCGCAGGTCGCCTGCGGTGCGATAACCACGCGCTCGCCAGGCCGGAAGCTGCTCCGCGCCGGGACGGCCTCCACGACCCCCGTGCCCTCGTGCCCCGCCCACCGGTGCTCACCCTCCGTCAGGAAGGCGCCGCGGTCGCTGCCGCAGATGGGCACGGCGATGGCCTTGACGACCACCCACCCCGGCTCGGGCTCGGGCCTCTCGACCTCCTCGGTCCAGGCCCTGCCCCCGCCCAGCGCCAGACGCCTCATCGTCTCCTCCTCCCCTGGCGGCACCTTACCCCACGTGCCGCACGGCTTCCGCATAGACGGCCTCCACTGCCTCCGCATACTCGGGCGGCAACGTGAAGTCATGGCTCTGGATCAGCTCCTCCGCGCGGCGGGCGGCGCGTTCCCGGACGGTCTCCTCGCCCTCTGCTCGCCAGCGGTCCAGGCTGATGCGTGGCAGGATGTCGCTCTCGAAGTCCCCCCGCATGTTCTCCAGCGTCGAGGGATGCATGAGGAAGTCGCCCTCCTCGACGCCCTCCCGGATGATGCGCAGCGCGGCGCCCTGTGTCTCGTCGTAGTCCAGCCCCCGGATGATGTGGGTCACGTAGCGGGCTATCTCCCGGTCCACCACGAACATGACGGGGCTGAAGACCTCGTCCATACTGAGCTGCCCGGCGCCCAGGCAGAAACGCCTCATCCCGGCCAGCGCGAGGGTCAGCATATAGGCGGTGCGCTCAAGCACGGCTTGCGCGTCGCAGTGCTTGGCCAGCGACTGGAGGAAGTGCCCCGGCTTCGGCGCGCCGTAGTAGAACTCGTAGAGGTCCTTCAGGCAGAGCTGGTAGAGGATGTGCCGGGGCGAGCTGTAGGCGATGACCGTAGTGCGCAGGTCCATCAAGTCCAGGCGATACTGCGGCAGGCAGCGCACAGATCGCCCGGCGATCAGCCGGATCAGGATATAGGCCCCCAGGGCCTCCGCAGCGGCCTGCACCAGCGCCGCCGGCATGTGCAGGGGGGCCGTGGCCCCGGCTTGGGGGATGGGCGCTGCGGCGGCGGTCAGCACGACGTCGTCCCGATCCTTCAGCCGCCAGACCGTCTCCAGTGCGGCCGGGTTGGTCTTCAGCGGGCTGATTGGGAACTGGACCTCGGTGTGATACGTCCTGCCGGCGGCCCGGTACATGCGGATGCAGAACTCGAGCATCTCCGGGTCGCCGAACTCCAGGTGGCTGCCGTCCCCGTCGGTCAGCTCCAGGACCGCCCGCTCGAGAGCCAGCACCTGGAGCCGGGCCGGCACGTCGTTCGGATAGACGGGTGGGATGCAGCCCGCGCCGGCGGCGTGGACGAGCTTGAGCATCCGGCGGGCGTCCGCCAGCGTCGAGGGTCGGACGCGCCCGGAGAGGGGCTCCTCGATGTTCAGGCAGTTCCACGGCCCGCTGACCGTGACCTCATCGCCGGGCGGCTCGGTGGGGTGCTCGCGGCGCGCGCGCTCGACGAACTCCTCGACCAGCTCGGGGGAGAAGTGCAGCCGCGGCCCCCGCTCGCGGACGCCGGGATGCTCGGCGGCTGCCCGGCGGGAGCGCTCGTGAGAGACCTGCAGGCCTACCTCCTCCAGCACGGCGAGCACCTGCCGGTGGATCTCCTCCAGGTCCGCCGGCTCCAACGCCGCATTCAGGCCGAACCGTATCGTTCTCACAGTCGTTCCTCGCACGGGCAACTCGGGACGCGCCCGCAGCATAGCGGCGGGCTGCATAGCTGTGCAAGCGGTGCGCCTCGTCCACCTCAGCGTCCCCGTCCACCGGCCGCGTGGACGAGCTTGAGCATCCGGCG
>CAYFVS010000456.1:0-3173 GCA_964346565.1 uncultured candidatus Brocadiaceae bacterium
CTCCTGCTTCTACGACTTCCACGGCAAGACCTACGGCGCGGTGTCGCTTGCGCAGGTCCGCTCCTTCGTCTACGGTCCGGCGCGGGCGCCCGGCATGCACATGCTTCCGCGCCCGGACGTCTACCGGCCGCACTGGACGAGGGCCGACGGCACCATTGCCACCGGCCGCTACATTGAGTTCTACGACGAGTACATCAACAAGGCGACGGTGCACAACGTGGCCGGCTTCGTGCTGGAGCCCATACAGGGCTGGGGCGGCACGGTGATGCCGCCCGACGACTTCTTCCCCAAGCTGCGCGCCTACTGCGACGAGAATCACCTGTTGCTGATGGCCGACGAGGTCCTGACCGGCTGGGGCCGCACGGGCAGGTGGCTGTGCATGGAACACTGGGATGTCATCCCCGACGTGGTCTCGATAGGCAAGGGGTTCGGCAACGGATTCCCGGTTACCTGTGTGGCGGTGCGTGAGCCGTGGAAGGAGTCCTTTGAGTCCATCTCCGCCTCCAGCAGCTACGGCGGGAACCCGATGGCCTGCGCCGCTGCTCTGGCCAGCACCGAGGCCATCGAGGAGGAAGGTCTGCTGGAGCGCTCCGCCCACCTTGGCGAGCTGGCGCTGAGTCGCATGAGCAGGATGAAGGACGAACACGCAATCGTCGGCGACGTGCGGGCGAAGGGCTGTCTGATGGGCATCGAACTGGTGAAGGACAGGAACACGAAGGAGCCGTTCGGAGAGGCCGGCAAGCTGGTCTATCAGAAGGCCTTCAGGAAAGGGCTTGCGTGGATCCCCGCCGGCCATATCCTCAGGATGAGCCCGCCCTTTGTCATGGAGGACAAGGTGCTGCTGAAAGGGCTGGACATCATTGACGAAGCTACCGGCGAGGCCGAACGGGAACTCGGTTACGCCTGACGCCTGCACGGGGGAAACGGAGTCATGGAACCATTGGGCGTTGCCGTCCTGGGCTACGGTCTCATGGGCCGGATGCATACTTACGGCCACCGCACGATGCCCATATACTACGATCCGCCCCCCGTGAGGACGCAGCTCCGGGTGGTCTGCACCTCGCGGGAGGAGACCGCCCGCGGGGCCCTCACGAGCGGCGGCTTCGCACGCTGGACCACCGACTGGCGCGAGGCCGTCCAGGCGGACGACGTGGACATTGTGCACGTCTGCACGCCGAATCACCTCCACTTCGAACAGCTCCGAGCGGCCATCGCGGCCGGCAGGCACATTTACTGCGACAAGCCGGTCACGGCCGGCCTGGACGACGCCGACGAACTGGAAGGGCTGCTGGCCGACTACGACGGCGTTGCGCAGACCGTGTTGCAGTATCGCTTCTTCCCTGCGACCATCAGGGCCCGCCAGCTCATCAAGGAGGGCTTCCTCGGCCGGGTCGCGCACTTCCGCGCCAGCTACCTGCACGCCGGCAGCGTGGATCCGCAAAGGGCGGTGAACTGGAAGTCCACGGCCGCCGCCGGCGGGGGCGTCATCCGCGACCTCGGCGCGCACGTGGTTGACCTGCTATGGTGGCTGATCGGCCCCTTCGAGAGCGTCCGGTGCACCAGCCGCATCTGGTCGCCCGAACGCCCGGACAAGGACCATCCGGGCGAGACGTTGACCGTGGACGTGGAGGAGGCAGCGGCAATGCTGCTGCGCTGCCCGGATGGGGCCTTCGGAACGGTGGACGTCAGCAAGATAGCCACCGGCACCGAGGATGAGCTGCGTTTCGAGGTCCACGGCCGCCACGGCGCCCTGCGCTGGAATCTGATGGACCCGAACTACCTGGAGGTGTTCGGCGAGGGAGAGCCGGACGCAGCCTACGGCGGCGATCGGGGCTGGAAGCGCGTGGCGTGCGTTCAGCGCTATCCCGGTGCGGCGTTCCCCGGGCCGAAGTTCAGCATCGGCTGGGTGAGGGCCCACGTGGAGTGCTTGCATGCCTTCCTCCAGTGTATCGCCGAGGGCAAGCAGCCCGAGCCCTCCTTGCGCGATGGACTGCACCTGCAGCGCGTGCTGGAGGCCATCCGGCAGTCCGCGGCGATCGGCGATCGGATCGCACTGCCACAGAGGACATTGAACGGACGAGCAGGGGAGGGAAGCCGATGAACACCATGTCTGCGCGGCCCAGGGTCGGCCTGCTTGGCCTGACGCTTGAGCTATACGAGGAGATGTCGCCCGGTCTGCGCGCCGGTCGCGAGCAGTGGCTGCGCAGCGAAGTGCTGCCGGCGCTCGCGGAGGTCGCCGAGGTCGAGTTCCCCGGCGCGTCCTTCCGGCGGCAGGACGTGGAGGCGACGGTCGGCGCGTTCGAGCAGGCGGGCGTGGACGCGCTGCTTGTCATGCTGCTCACCTACTCGCCGAGCCAGATCGCACTGCCCGCCCTGAAGCGCACGAACCTGCCCATCGTCGTCTGGAACACGCAGGAGCTGTGGCAGGTCGGAGCCGACTTCACCGGCGAGGACATGACCGCGAACCACGGCGTGCACGGCACCCAGGATCTGTGCAACGTGCTGGTCCGTTCGGATGTCAAGTTCGACTACGTGACCTCCCACCTGCGCGACGAAGACGCCACCGGGGAGTTGGCCGATTTCCTCGCCGCAGCCGCGGCGGTGCGCCACCTGAGGGGCGCCCGGCTGGGCATCCTCGGCTACCCTTTCCCCGGCATGGGGGACTTCGCCCTGGACACCACGCACATGGCTGCCACGCTCGGCTGCGAGTGGATGAGCCTTGCCATGGAGGACTTCATCCAGCGGGCGAAGGCGGCCGACGGGAACGCCGTCGTAGAGCTGGTGGCGGAGTACCGCGCGACGTATGCCGTGGCCGACGACGTGACGGACGAGGACCTGGAGGCGAGCGCCCGTTGCGAGATTGCGTTGCGCGCCATGGTGGCGGAGCAGCGGCTGGACGCCGTGACCTACCAGTTCATGGCCTTCGGCGAGGACGAGCGCGTCCCGACGGTCCCCTTCGTGGCAGCGAGCCGGCTCATGGCGGAGGGCGTCGGCTTCGGCGGTGAGGGCGACCTGATCGCCGCGGCCGGCACAGCCTGCCTGCACAGGCTACAGCCGCCCGCCAGCTTCACCGAGGTGTTCACCGTGGACTTCGGCGGCAACGGGCTGCTGGTGAGCCACATGGGCGAGGCCAGCGTCGCCATGGCCCGCCGGGACCGGCAGGTCCCGCTGGT
>CAYFVS010000457.1:0-2790 GCA_964346565.1 uncultured candidatus Brocadiaceae bacterium
GAGCGGGTGGAGCACCTGCTGGTGGCCGGTCGCTGCCACAGCGCCACGCACGAGGCCGCCGGCTCGACCCGGTGGATGAGCCAGTGCATGGTCATGGGCCAGGCCGCCGGCACCGCCGCCGCGCTGAGCCTTGAGGAGGGCGTACCGCCGCGCGAGCTGGACGTTGAGCGCCTCCAGCAACACCTGGAAGCCGACGGGGCGATCCTGCGATAGTGCTCCCGGCCGTCACCCCCGCAGCCGGAGGTTGAGCTGGCGGCGGGCCATATTGATGTCGTTGATGATCACGCGCACCGGCTGGCCCAGCCGGAACTCCCGCCCCGCGCGGGTGCCCACCAGCGCGTGTCGCCGCTCCTGGAGCTTGTAGAAGTCGTCCTTGATGTCCTGCACCCGCACCAGGCCCTCCACCGAGTAGTCCTCCAGGCGCACGAAGATGCCCATCTCCATCACGCCGGTGATGATGCCCTCGAAGACCTCGTCCCGGTGCTGCTCCAGGTAGCGCAGCAGCTTGATCTTCACGATCTCTCGCTCGGCCTCGTCGGCGCGCTCCTGCATCTCGTTGCACCGGCCGGCGATGCCCTGCAACTTGGGGCGCCACTCGGCGCGCAGCTTGCCGGCGCTCTCCTTGCGCTTCAGGAAGCCGTCCAGCACGTGGTGCACGAGCAGATCGGGATAGCGCCGAACGGGCGAGGTGAAGTGGCAGTAGCGGTCGAAGTGCAGCGCAAAGTGCCGCTTGACGCCGGGGCTGTAGAGAGCGCGGGTCATGGCACGGAGCAGCTGCATGTTGACGGCCTCGGCCACATTGGTGTCGGCCACGTCGGCCAGTAGCTGCTGGAGCTGGCGGCGGTCCAGGGCGTCCACTCTCCGCCCGAGCACCGTCTCGACGAAATCGCCGAACTCCTCCAGGTCCTCCTCCGGCGGCGGCTCGTGAATGCGGTAGAGGGCGGGCAGCTTGTTATCGTCCATGAACGCGGCGACCGCCCGGTTGGCGCTGAGCATGAACTCCTCGACCAGCCCGTGAGAGCGGTCGCGCACTATCTGGTTGACGCTGACCACCCGGCCGTCCTCGCCCACGTGGACCTCGTAGTCGGGCACGTCCAGGTCAATCGAGCCCACCTCCTGGCGGCGGGCACGCAACTGCCCCGCCAGCCGGTCCAGCTCTCGCAGCAGGACCCATATCTCCTCGGGCAGCCGCTCCATGGCCGCCTCGGCGGCCGGCTCCTCCGACTCCAGCCCCTCCAGCACTTCCTGCACCTCGGTGTAGGTCATCCGCCGGTCCACCCGTACCACCGAGTGCAGGATGGTGTACTGGAGCATTCGCCCACGCTCGTCGAACTCGATGCGCACGGTCTTCGCCAGCCGGTCCTTGCCCTCGACCAGGCTCAGGGTGTCCTTGCTCTGCTCGGGTGGCAGCATGGGCACGACGTCGTTCGCCAGATAGACGCTGGTCCCCCGGCTGCGCGCCTCCAGGTCCAGCGTGTCATCCGGGGCGACGTGGAAGCTGATGTCCGCGATGTGCACCTGCACGATGCGATGACCCGTCGCCTCGTCGGTCAGCAGGGACAGGGCGTCGTCGTAGTCTTTGGCGTCCTCGGGATCAATGGTGATGGTGACCTCGTCGCGCAGGTCGCGGCGGCGGGCGACCTCTTCCCGGGGCGGCCGGTCGGCCAGCTTACGGGCCGCTTCGAGCACCTCGGCGGGCCACTCCCTGGGCAGTCCGAACTCGAGGATCACCGATTGCACGTCCACCTCCGGCTCACCCGCCTTGCCCAGCACTTCCAGTATCTCCCCCTCCGGGTTGCGCCGGAGGGTCGGCCAGGCGGTCAGCTCGACCAGCACCTGGTCGCCCTGGCCGGCGCCGCGCCAGTCCTCCTTGGCGACGTAGATGTCCCGGAACAGCCGGGGATTGTCCGGAGCGACGCGCCCGAACTTGCGCCCGGGAGTGAACGTGCCGGCCACCTGCCGATTGCGGTGCTCGATGACCTTGATGACGCGGCCGGCAGGCCCCAGCTTGCGCCGCCTCCGGCCGCGGCCTTTGCTCCCCGCCAGCTCAACCACCACCAGGTCCCCGTCCATCGCCTCGTCCATGTCCTCCTCGGCGACGTAAACGTCCTCCACGTCCTCGCGCACGGGCAGCAGGAATCCGAACCCCCTCGGGTTGCACTGCAGGCGCCCCACCATCAGGTCGGCCCGGTCGGGGTTGACCCAGTGTTTCTTCTTGACCTTGACCAGCTCCCCCCGCCGCTCCAACCCGCGCAACAAGGAGACGAACTCGTCCATCTCGTCGGGCTTGACCGAGAAGTGCCGCCCCAGCTCGTCGGTCGTCATCTGCCGGTAGCTTCGCGAGCGGACCAGGTTGAGGACGTTCTCTTGGTTCACCATGGGATGCCCCTCTCAGGTGCGTGTGTCGGATCCCCGGGCTGGGCATTGTAGCAGAACGCGCGCCGAATGCAGAACGAACCGTGCCGATTTGCATTCGGCCCCGGCAGTGCAGAAGAATGGCCGGACACCCGACCGACAGGAGGCCAAGATGGAAGGCAGGTTTGACGAAGTCGTCCGACTGGAGAACGAGCATCTGCGCTTCGTGGTGCACGGCGATGCGTCCGCTGAGCTGACCGACAAGGCCGCCGGCCGCAACTGGACCATGCCGCCGGTGGCCATACAGGACCGGGCCGCCATTGATGACGGACACGGCTGGCAGCGGACCTCCCGCGCATACGGCGACCGCTACCCCGGGCGCTTCCTGGCCGCGCCGGAGGGCGACCACGTGCGCCTGACGCTGCTCGGCCGCCT
>CAYFVS010000458.1:0-2558 GCA_964346565.1 uncultured candidatus Brocadiaceae bacterium
TAGGCTCCACCGCGGACGCCAACATGGTGATCTCAGACGGGAGTGGAGTCGTCGACACCCAGGCTCGCGTCGCGGTGGGCCCGGAAAGTGAGTCCGATGTTCTGGTGACAGGCGCCGGCTCGATATGGGGCACTAGTGCGGAGCTTCAGGTGGGTGTCGCCGGCGACGGGGCCGTCTACATCGAAGACGGCGGACGGGTGACCAGCGGCGCGGGAGGCCTGGGCACGGAGGCGACCGGACGCGGTTATGTTGCCATACGCGGCCCGGGTTCTCTCTGGGAGAATACGGGCACTTTGGTGGCCGGAGTCGAAGGTGACGGATACCTGGGAGTTCTCGAGGGCGCCCGGGTTATCAGCTCCGGCGGGTACATCGCGAACGCGCACTCCGGTTACGCTTACGTTGCGTTAGCAGGCGCGGGCTCCGCATGGGACAACAGCGGGGAGCTTCATGTGGGCGTCGCGGGCCTTGGCGACATGGATATCGCGGACGGTGCGCGCGTGACCAGCCGCACGGGAGTGCTGGGGGTGGAATCGACGGGAGGTGGCTATGTTTCTGTCCAATGTCCGCTTTCGCTGTGGGAGATTCTGCCCGATCCGAACAGTGGACTTGGCGGCGATCTCTATGTTGGACAATCGGGCTATGGTCATCTGCAGATTGGCAACCTCCAGACCTCCGGGGTCGCCGGCGGAACCGTTGTTGCCAGAAGCGCGGTGGTGGCGGCGGAGCCGAATAGCGAAGGCCTTGTCACAGTAGTAGGACAGGATTCCAGGCTGGAGATTGAGCAGGACCTGGTCATCGGCGCGCGCGGATACGGGCATATCGGCACTGCGGAGAACGGTCAGGTCTCGGCTACGAACACCTGGATGGCTCTGGAGGCGGGCAGCACGGCTCAGGCCACTGTTCACGGCGATGGCACCTTGTGGTCCAATTCGGGCAGTGCCGTCGTGGGCAATCGGGGGTCCGCGGATCTGTGGGTCACCAATGGTGGCCAGATGTACACCGCCCTCACCACCAGCCTGGGGGAGGAAGCGGGCGGCATGGGCACGGTCTTTGTGACTCGACCGGGTTCGGCCTTGACGGGAGCAACTTGCTATGTCGGCCGCCTGGGGCAAGGGACTCTGACGATTGCCAATGGTGGACTTGTCGGGAACCAGGAAGCGGCTGTCGGCGCCGGCGTGGGAGGTATAGGTGAGGTCTATGTCACCGGAGCGGATTCCCTCTGGGAGGTCGATTTCGGACTCACGGTCGGCGACTATGGCCACGGGAGTCTCACCATTTCTGAGGGTGGAGAAGTCACGAGCGGGGAAGGCTACGTGGGGGCCAGGCCCGGCGGCGCAGGCACTGTGACGGTGACCGGACCCGATTCGCTTCTGCAGACGTCGCACGCACTGTATGTGGGCGGCGACGAGAGCGGTCCCGCAGGGACGGGCCTCATCGGCATCTACAACCAGGGCTTGGTGGACGGCAACAGTGTGACCATATGGTCGACGGGAACGGTCACGGGCGACGGCACACTGCGAGCCAACGAGGTGTTCAACCACGGTGTCATCCAGCCCGGCGCTTCTATCGGCACGTTGACAGTCGACGGCGATTTGATTCTGTGGAGCGACGGGACCCTGGAGATCGAGATCGAAAACAGCGGTGACAGCGACAAGATCCTCGTTACAGGCACGTTCGCAATGCCGGCTGACGAGGTGGTCAAGCCCATTCCGATCGAGACCATTATCGGGCAGCACCAGTATAGGATCGTAGAAGCCAACGATGTCGTTTGGCCTGTGATACAGACCGTGTGGGGAGAGGTACGCACGCCTTTCCTCAGGTCGATCCCTCTCTGGGGTTGGCCGGACGAACCGAACTCCGTCTTTTTGTATGTGGAGCAGGTACCGTTTGACGCTCGTGAGATCGTGCAAACGGCTAACCAGCTTTTGCTGGGCGAGGCACTGCAGGAGATTGCCGAGCAGGGCGGCAACGAGTTGACCACAGCCCTTCAGCAATTGCAGATGGCCGACGAGGCACGACAAGCCTATGATCAACTCAGCGGTCAGACGATACCGTCGCTGGCCCCGGTCACGGTCGCCGGCACGAGCCGCTACCTCGGCACGGTCTCCAACCGTTTGCGTCGCTCTGCGGGCGCCTTGTCGACCGACATCAGTCTCCCGACGCCGGGGCTGAGCGGGCCGGGCGGCATGTATGCCGCCGATATGCTCCAGGTCGATGCGGGCCGCTACCTGTTCGCGGTCGGCAGCGGTTCACCTTACCTCGGCGACAGGCCCTGGGGCGTCTGGGGCAAGGGGTTTGGGCTCTACGGCGACCGCGAGACGGAGTCAGGCGTCCCGGGCTATCAGTACACCATCTACGGCACCAGTTTCGGCCTGGATTACCGGTTCACCGAGCAAATGCTCCTCGGCGTCACGGGCGGTTACTCCGAGGGCGATATCGACTACGCCGCCTCGCGCGACAGCACCGATGTCGAGAGCACGCATATCGGCCTCTACGGCAGTTACGACACGCCGAGTTGGTATCTTGATTCGATTCTTGCCTATGGCGACCTCGACTAC
>CAYFVS010000459.1:0-14825 GCA_964346565.1 uncultured candidatus Brocadiaceae bacterium
GCTCCGGTTTCAGGTGATCCATCGGGTCCGCGTCATCCGGAGCGGCGTAGGCGGCCTTCTCCACGCGTACCACGTGGTAGAGCACCTCGATTGGCTCGCCGCTGTGCTCGGGCCCGAGGCGCATGAACAGCACTTTGTTCCGGTAGTCGGGATCGGTCAGCACGCGGTAGTCAGACGGCACGATGATGTGCCGCACAGTGACGGTCTGCCAGCGGTCTGAACTTGCCAGGGGCAGCCAGATGTGGGCGGATCCGTCTATCTGCGGCAGCCGCGCCCTGTAGCGGAAGTGGAACTCGTCCCGTCCGGTCACAACGCCGCGTAGCTCGTTCGAGCCCTCCTCCACCGGGACGCGGTGCCAGGTGCCGTCGCGCTTCTGCGCCCACAGGTAGAAGGGCTGGCCGTTGATCTTGTGGACCGTGGTCTCAGTGACGCGCATCTCGCCGGGATCGCCGGCGAGGAAGAAATCCACGTCGTAGACGTCGCCGGCCGTGTCTACCAGGTCCACGCACGCGAAGTGGCGCCGGGGTCCCAGGTTGGCCAGGTACTCGGTGTGCACGCGGACGAGTTTGAGGGCGAGTTCTGAGTCCTTCCACGGCAGCCTGAAGTACCCGTCGCCCTTCCGGGCCTCCTCCTTGATGTGCTGCTCGATGCCGGCCTGAATATCGGCGTTGACAACATTCGGCACTGGCTCGAGTTCGGCGGCCCGCAAGCGCGCGGTCGCCCGGCAGGCTGCCAGGCCTCCGAAGATGACCAGAGCGGCCGTGACGGCCGCCGGTGCTCTCGTGTGCATTGCCCCCATATGATGCTCCCTTCTCGGTACATAATCCTGCTGCCAGAGGATAGGTGCCTGCAGGGCTGCCCCAACCCTACGGCAGTGGTGATACCCCATTGTCCTGCCCGGTCCGGCCAGGCCGGCCACCTGCCGCCCTACTCCGGGTGCTCAGCCTCGGTCGGGTGCTCCGCTTCAGTCGGTTGCTCGGTCGCGGCCGGATGCTCTCGCGTCCCCACGCGGTGGACATGGCGGGCACATCCCGGCAGGACTGCGAAAGCCACTGCCACGACGAGAAGACCCAGTCCGGCTCTCAAGGAACGCCCCCCTCTGCGCATCGAACTGACCTCCCCCAGAGTCTGGTTGGATGCTGGCCCCGAGCTGATACTACAGCACTTCGCCCGCCCCGTCAATACGCCGGCGTCACCCCGCGCACGGCATGGCCCCAGGCGGGCGGCGGGGGCGCGCGCGTCCTGCCGCGGACTCACTCCGGTTTCCACCCCCACATGGAGGCGTCCTCGGGCACGGTGTCCCATACCTTCAAGCCGGCGGCCGAGATGCGCTCGTACTGCTCGTCGGCCAGGTTCAGGTCGAGCGCGCCGAGATCCTCCTGCCACTGGCTCCAGGAGCTGACGCCCACGATGGGAGCGGTCACCCCTTCGGTGTGCAGCAGCCAGGCCAGCGCAACCTGAGAGCTGGAGCTGCCCAGCTCGTCGGCCACCTGGTCCACCACGCCGGCGGCCTGCCTTGCCTGTGAGAAGATGGGTTCCTCGAACAGGATGTTCTTCTGGCGGATCCCGGTCTTCTCCTCGGAATCCCGGCTGAACCGGCCGGTCAGCAGGCCCTGGCCCAGGGGGCTGTACGGGGTGACCCCGATGCCCCTCTGGCGGCAGAACGGCAGCACGTCCTCCTCGATGCCGCGCCAAACGACGTTGTAGGGAGGCTGGAGGCTGATCACTCCGTAATCGGCAGCGACCTTCATCTGGGCCAGGTCGAAGTTGCTGACACCCAACTGGCGGACCTTGCCCTTGCGCTTCATCTCCGTCATCTCGTCCAGGAACGCGCGCAGGTCCAGCCGGGGGGAGGGCCAGTGAACGATGTAAAGGTCGAGGTAGTCGGTCTGGAGGCGGCGGAGGGCTGCATCCAGGCGTTTGTCCACCTTGCCCTGATCGCGCTGCATGATCTTGGTAGCCACGACGGCGCGCTCGCGCCGGTTGCCCTCGGCCAGGGCCTCGCCCAGCACTTCCTCTGAGTGGCCGCGTCCATAGACGTGCGCCGAATCGAAGAAGTTGCATCCGCTGTCCTGAGAGCGGCGGATCAGCTCGATGCTTTTCTTGTCGTCTTCCGGTCCCCAGCCCTTGCCGCCGGCCATGTTCCAGGTGCCGAGACATAGGCGGGAGACCAGCACGTCCGAGTTGCCCAGGTTCACATAATCCATGCGTCACCTCTCCTGCTGAACGTCGTTGCTGGTCGGTCTTTCCCCCTCACGTTCGCCGCTTCAGGACCGACTCTCGGTGCGGGCCGGGCCACCCAGGGGTTCCCCTTCCTGCCAGGCTGTCCTGGCGGCCTCGCCCCAGAGCAGTTCAAGGTCATAAAGGTCTCGGGCGTCGGGGTCAAACAGATGCACGATTACCCCGCCCAGGTCAATCAGAACCCACCCGGCTTCCGCCTTCCCCTCCACGCCCAGCACCGGCCGTTCCAGCTCCCTGGCCCGCATGCGCACCTGCTCGGCGATGGCCCGGATCTGCCGGGGGTTCCGGCCGGTGGCGATCACGAAGTAGTCGGTGAAAAACGCGATGGGCCCCACGTGGAGGACAATGATGTCGTCGGCCTTGTGCTCGTCGGCCAGATGCGCACAGGTGCACGCCAGCGCCTCTGCCTTCTGCGTCACGGGTTCTGATGGCCTCTGGTTGGATGCGTGGTGGTCAGCCCAACGGATGCGGCGCAGTTAGCCCCTGGCGGGCGGAGCGGGATGAGTTCTCGGTCGGGAAGATACACGGCCTCTCGGAGCAGCAGGCCTGCCACTCAGGCGTCCTCCATGCCAAGATTCTCGCGGATAGTGGCCGTGCCCTTCAGGCCGGGCTTCAGCTCGAGGGCGCGGGAGAATATCTGCTTCGCAGTATCCTCCTGTCCGACGCGGCAGTAGACCTCGGCGATCTTCTTCAGAATGAACGCCTTCTCGCTCTTGTCCAGGTCGAACTCCAGTATGCGCTCGTAGCAGGCGATCTCCTCCTCGGGGGAGCGCGCCTCCCTGGGCAGCTTGCGGCTGTAGAGCTTCTTGATACGGGCCTGGACTTCCTCGAAGAAGTATCGCTGGCGGGGGGGCTCCTTCTCCCGCTCGTAGAGCTCCTCGTAGAGCTGAGCCGCCTCCCGGAACCTCTCAGCCTTCTCGAACTGCTCGGCCAGCAGAAAGATGCAGTCCAGGTAGTCCTTCGGCTCGAGGTGGGCTTCCAGGTCAAACCCGTCGTTCTGGGTCAGCTCGTCATGCAATCTCAACGCCCGCCGCCCGTGCCCCGCCAGCAAGTTGCTCAGGATCTCCTCCGCCGCTTCCTTCTTGCTGCGGGCCTCGTTACGCTGCAGTTCCTCCTCCACCCCGGGCGCGCTGTGCATCAGCACGTCGTAGCGCGCGCGCTCGCGTTCGTTGCTCAGCACCCGGTAGGCGGCGATCACTTCCTTCAGCTTCCTGGCTGCCTTCTCGCCCTTCTCGCGGCTGGTGTCCGGGTGGTACTTCTTGGCCAGACGCCGGAACGCCCGCTTGATCTCCGGCTGAGTGGCGTTCCGGTCAATGTCCAGCACGTCGTAGTAGGTAGTCTTGAGCGAATCGGCCATAGCTACTGTGGCTTTTCTGGAGTATTGGTGTGCCCTTCGTTCGCCGCACAGACCGGCGTCGGGGCTGTGTTTGCATTTGGTTCTCTTCAGTTTAGTGCCACGGCGGAGCAAGCAGTTCAGCGGCCGCGCCCATCACTTGCTGCACCAGGCGGCTGCAAGCTCCGCTGCGCGCTGCATCTGGCCTGGCGGCAGTCGCAGCGTGGCGGCTGATGCCTGCTCCATGCAGCGCTCAACAACCTTGCGGTAGATCTCCTCCACCGGCTCGAACAGCTGTGGGGTGCACCACGGAGCCGACTGCGGCCCCAGGCCGCCACGCACGGCCCGGGCGGCGCGCTGGCCCTCCTGACCTTCCAGGGAGGCCGCCCGCTGCTCGGGTTCTCCACCGAGCAGGAGCAGCGCCCTGTCCACCCGCAACGACTGCTCGGGCGAGACGCAGCCCGGCAGCAGGGCCTCGTCCACCAGGGCCACGCTGCCCTGATGCGCCCAGAAGCATTGCGCGCGCCCCGTCTCGAACACGCAGCGATCCTGCCCGGCTCCCACCTGCTCCAGGCATGCTTGGTTCGGGCAGGCATCCCGCCGGACCACTACGTTCTCGCACGGCGACGTTGCCAGTGCGTCCCACGCCCTCGGTTCGTATCGGACGCAGGCCGTCGGCACCAGGAAAGCCCTCTCCGCCCGGTGCGCCGCGACGGGAGCGCCGTTCTCGGCGCTCAGCCAGGTCCATGTCATGTTCTGCACTTGCGCGCCGGCGTCCAGCGCGGCGGCCCAGGCAAACGCAGTCAGACGTGCCGCCTCGTCGGCCAGCACCAGCAGGCCCACGCCGTCCAGCGCCAGGCTGGCCGCCTGCAGACCGATGCACCGCTCCCTGACCGTCAGATCGGCCGCCAGGCCCAGGGCCCAGTCCCGACACATCCGGTATGTGCTGCGACCCAGGAACACGACCTGTCCGCAGCGGCGGCACTGGTAGGCAGATAGGGAGGCGCTGTCTGCTCGCCTCGCCACCACCACCTCGGCGGTGGTTCCCTCCTGCGATTCCTCCCGGCTGGCGTGCAGCCAGTTCTCGTGCCAGAACCGGTAAAGGTCTGCCTCACTGGTGCGCAGGAGGACGCGCAAGGGGCCAAACTCCGAGCGGCACCTGTAGCAGGTGGTCTCCTGCAGGGCCGTCTCGGCCACTTTCCTCAGGGCCTTCAGCTTGTCCGGGCGGACATCCCTTTCCTGCACCTCCAGCGCAGGATACGGGGGCGCCAGCGCCACCATCCCCAGGCCGAACCGGCCCTCCTGGCTCTTGCCGTCGCTCACAGTGTCAGCCCGAGGCAAAGGAAAGCACTGAAGAGGGCGCCCCACGTCCTCAGTTTCCGTTCCCAATATCATAATCCAAAAGGGCCCATTAGTCAACACCGAAAACTGCCGAGGGGCCGGAAGAGCAGGAGCCGGCTGGCGGTAAGTTCCTGTATGGCAACAACATACGATGTGCGACGTTCTGCGCTCCAGGTCGTGCGGCACCCGCCTCCGCCGCGTTGCCGCTGTCTGCGGGCAGCGCCGACGCATCGCGGGACCCCTCCTGCCACTGCGCCGTCAGATGACCCTTGGGAGGGCTTCAGAGCCATCTCGACGGACCACCCAGGACTTGACACGCGCGGGCCTCTGTTCCTACACTCACTATATACGGGGACTTTCTTTGGGCGGAGGAGACGGCGCCATGCCCATAGAGGTCACGTGCACGAACCCCGAGTGCGGCGAGACCTTTCCCGTGGGCGAGGATATGCTTGGGGAGACTATCCTGTGTCCCCGCTGTGCTCGCCCCGTCCTGGTGGAGGGGGAGCAGAAGCCTCTGGAGGTATTAAGAGCCGCCGGGCAGCAGGCAAGAGCTGAAGGGGAGGCGTCCCGGGCGGGGCAACCGGGAACCGAACCGAGTCGAGTCCACCACCCGGCCCGCCAGGTGTGTCCCGCCTGCGGCGCCATCCTCGGGGTGCGGGTCACCTACTGCCCCAACTGCGGGACGGACATACGGACCGGCGGCATCTCCCAGGAGCGGGAGGCAAGGGAGTTGGGAGTCAGCGCCGTGCTGCTGACCGGGGGACTGCTGGTGGGGCTGGCGGTGGTTGTCGTGCTGGGGTTCGCGGCGTTCGACATGCTGCGGCAGCGGGGGGGCGGGCCCGAGCCCGCCGCCGCTATCCCAGAGCCCGCTGAGCGGGAGCCGCCCGAGCCCCCGTCCCCCAGCTTGGAGCCCGCGCCCGCGCCTGCGGAGCACTACGAGTTGCCGGCGAAACTGGCCGCGCAGGTCGAAGAGCATCGCGAGCAGACCGCGCGGAGCGTTCAGGAGTTCCACGACAGGCTGGCTGAGACCCTGCGGCTGGCCTACGGGGCGGACCCCGACCAGGCGGCGGCGCACTGGGCGGAACTGCACGCGTGGTGCGCTGAGAGGGGGCTGGCAGTGGAGGCGGACCTGTGCTGGTTCCGCGCCGCCCGGCTGGAGCCGACCGACCCGGCGGTGAACCGGGCCCTCGGACGGACGCAGACCGTCGAGGGCGTCGCTGTGACGCCGGAACAGGCGCAGTGGCTGGCCACTCTGCGGCCGCGTGTGCGCGTGCTGAACCTGTCCCCGACCCCGGATGAATACGCCGTTGGCGTGGGCGATGGGTTCGCCCGACCCCTTCCGCGCGGAAGTGCCGTCGAGTTCGAAGCGGAGCCGGGAACCGGGCGGTTGAACCTGTATGTTGCGGGCCAACCGGACACGCCGGTGCAGACCTTCGAGGTGGACCTGGCAGGGGGTCTCACTCAGCAAGTGGAGCTGCACGGCACGTATGCCGCTCCCGGGCTGCCTCTGGCGGAGGCGGAGAGGCTCTACCTCGCCGTGGGCGTGGGGCGGCGCGCCGGCGTGCGCGTGCGGCGGGACAGCGCCGGCGGCGTCCTGGATGCCCGGATCGGGCCGCTGACGGCCCACGGCACTTCGGACGAGCCGTTCCAGATGTGGTACACCCCGGCCTCCCAGCAGGTGGGGTTCATCGGCTGGATCCGGATGGGCGACCCCTGGAACGGACTCGGCGAGCACCTGATGCGCGGCACGGCCAGGCGGCCGGGGGCGCTGCTGGTGGACCAGCAGGCGGGCCGGCTGTGGCTGGTGGCCGGCACTTACGCGCGAGTTCGCTCGGGCCTGAGTGACCCGCTTTGGGCGGTGCTGGGGGTCGTGCAGGGCGACCTGGCCTCCGAGTGGGAGCGGGTGCGCCTGGCCCGGCGACTGCGCGGGCTGGAGGAGGACATGGTGGAGCTGGAGGCGCAGGGAAAGCTGGAGGTCCCCTGGCAGAGCTTGCCTCGCCTCTACGAAGCGCTTCGGGAGATCCACCGGCAGGCCCGTGCGGACCGCCTGTTGCAGGAGCGAGCCGCCGCCAGCCCACCGGGGCTGGACCGGGCGCGCCTGATGGCGGGCGAGGACCGGCAGCGGCACCTGTTCCTGAACTGGCCCCGGTTCCGGCCTGCCCTCGCGCGCGTTCTGACGGATACAGGGCCGCACGTGATGGCTCGCATCGGGATGATCGGCCGGACCGACGCGGCGTCGGATGCCTGGGCGGCGCGTCCGCATCGGCCGGGAGTGCACAAGCCGCCGTCCGTGTGGCTGGACGATGCCCGGCGGGCGCACGTAGAGGTGCGCGCGCTGGCGATCCTGTCCGACTCCTTTGCGGGGGACAGGGTGGAGCGCGACTGGCCGCAGATGGGGCCTCAGGACCGGATGGCGGCCATAGGTACGTTGCGGGCGGTAGGCAGCCAGGCTGCAGTTGATTTCCTGGGCCGCCTCAGCGAGCGCGCCGACGACGCCGTGACTGTCGAGCAGGCCATGCTGGCACTGGGCAGCATAGGGGGAGACCGGGCGCTGCGCTACCTGCAGGCACCCGCTGTGGACGCGCGCATTCGCACGGCGGCGCGGACGGCGAAGGCAGTGGCCGGGGTCCCGGACGTGATCGAGGGGCTGGAGAGCTTCCTCGGAAACGGCGCCTCGGTGCGGCGCACGGACTTCTGCCGGCTGCTCGGCCTGGCGGACACCCCGGGCGCCCTGCTGGCGATGTCGGCGGCCGTGGACGCCGGCCTGACGAAGAGCGAGGCCCTTCCCGTGGCGGAGGGTCTGGTGCGCATCGGCGGCAGGACAGCTACCTATGAGCTGGGCCGCCTGATGGAGTCGGTCGGGTCGGTCTGGCCCGATCTGCTGGACCGCGTTGAGCCGGAGCAAGCCGCCTCCCTGGTGTCCCCTCTGGGCGCGCACCTCTGCGAGGCGGGCGGCCCATGGAGCGTGGCGGAGCTGCTGGCGGCCATCGGGACGGAACCGGCACTGGAATACCTGCGGGCGACGGCCCAGCACACCGGCAGCCCGAATGCCCTGCGGGCGCTGGTGCTCAACGGCTCGGAGGGCTGCCTGCGCACGGCTGGCCCGTTGGCGTCCCTGGTGGGTGCAGACCTGCTGCGGGAGGCGCGGCTTCGGTGGTACGCCGCCGTGCAGCAGGAAGGGGAGTGGGCATGGAACCCGGGCGTGGACGCCCCCGCGGCCCGTTCGCTGCTGCAGGCGGTGGCCGCGGGCGGACCCTATGCTCGTGCCCGTGTGAGTGCGGCGGCGATGCTGACGGAGATAGGGGGAAGTGCCGACGTCGCCGCTCTGACCGAGGTTGTCCGCCAGGCACAGGATGAGGCCCCCCTGGCCGAGGGCGGGGAATCGCCGCCCGGATTCGAGCCTCCGGAGGGACGGCCCTTGTCCCCGGACGTGCTGCACATGGATGGCCGCCCCGCGCTCTACGCGCTCGGGTTGCTGAGGGACCGCGGCGACGAAGCCGCCCTGGCCGCACTGCGCCAACTGGCCGGGGAGCTGCAGGACGGCTCCCTGAAGGCGGCCGCGGTGACGGCTCTGGCCCAAGCCGGCGGTGCGGCAGAGCTGGAACACCTCCGCCGGACGGCCGCCGGGCAGAAACGCGGCTTTGCCTCGATTGCCGAATGGACCGCCGGGTTGGAGACACGACTGGCCGCACTGGCGGCGCTGGGGGAGGTCGGCGACGCAGGCTTTCTGGCTTCCCTGCCCGAGTTGCTGGCCGAGGAGGCGCCCGATCCCGTGGCCGCCGGGGCCGACGAGAGAAAGGCCCGGGTCCTGGCCCCGTGGTGGCGCATGAAGCTGTAACGGGGCGGCTGCCAATGCCTGACGGGCATCTGCCGGGCCGGTTTGCCGGCCGAGCTGACGGGGCGGCCGGCCCTGGCGGACTGGCTCTACAGCCGCGTGGTAGAGCTTGTGGAGGATCCTGTCGGCGGGCCCGCCGCGCTTGTCCCCGAGCGGCGCAGACTGCGGGCTGACGCGCTGCGTGCGGCGGGCTGTCTGGCGCGTCCCGGGGACCCGTCTCACGTGGAATTCGCCCGGCACATGGCCGAGGAGGTGGGCTGGCGGGGAGACGAGCTGGGCATCGCTGCCATGGCGGCAGTGGCCGACCTGGCCGCCCGCAGCGATGCGCCTGGGCCCCTGCTGGATGTGCTGGACGGGCTCCTGGAGGGCGGCCGCTACGATGAGGCGTGGCGGGAAATGGTCCTCGGCATGGCCCGCCGGCCCACCCCGGGGCTCTACCGGGTGCTCTGCCGCCAGATGGGGCGGCTCGAGGTGGGGATGCTCGAAGCAGTCCTGCTGCCGGATGGGCGGCCCTCTGCCGGGCCGGAGTATGCACGTTGCCTGGCGCTGACGATGCATGAGATCACCCGGCGGAGCCGGCCCAGGCAGGACGCCGAGCAAGCCCCCGAACAGAAACCACAAAGGCGCCCCAAAGCGGCCGCTGGAGCAACTGTTGGGGGCCGCGGCGGCAAGCGGCCCCGAATCCCGGCAGGTCTTGACCTGACCGACCCGGACATGCCGGCCGATGTCCGCCGGCGGCTGGCTGCCAGTTACGGCATTGACCTGAGGAGGCTGCCGCGACAGCGGGCGGCGAGGGCGGTTTCCCCCTCACGCCAGCGGGCCGTCCGGGTCGTGGAGGTGCCCTGGCGGTTCACGAGCTGGTCTTACTCCCTGGCAGACCTCGACGCACAGGTCGCCGAACTCCGGGAGAGACAGCGCTGGGTGGAGGCCCTGGTGGGCAACGACACCCGGGACGCGCTGGCCGCCGTGCGGGAGGCGGGCTGGCTGACGGGTGGGCCGTTCGGCCCACCGGTGGCCACCCGGCTGGCGGCGCTGGAACCCGGGGTCCGCCGGGAAGCGATCCGGGAAGTCGGCCGCATGTTGCTGGCGGGCTTGAGCGTCACCGAACGGAGCGGCGCCGACGGCTTGACCGACGCTGCCCGGCGGGGCGCAGTGGTGGCCTTGCGCCGCATGGGCGGGCAGGAGGCCGCTCGCGCCCTCTACACCGGCCTGGTCGGCCCGCCGCTGCGGGAGGCGGCGCTACGCCGGGCGGGCAGTCGGTCGCTCTCTGCCTCGCCCGTGGCGGACTACATCGGACGGGCACTGGGGACGATGGGCGAGGCGCGTCTGTTGACCGACGCACTCAATGCGGCCGCCTATGAGTTCATGCTGGCGAATCCCGCCCGCACCCAGGGGGCCGCGCTCGCGGGCATCGCTTACCTTCCATCCGAGCGGGACCCCGTGCGGCTGCTGCAGGGCTTCCTTCAGAGCGGGGTGAGCAGCCAGTTCCGGGCCGCCGTGGGGGCCGCCATGGTCCGCGCCGTGAGCCGGATGGGAACCGTCCAGGATTCGGGAGCCGACCAATGAGCATTGCGGACGAGCTGAGAGAGCAGATGAAGCAGGCCCTCAAGTCCGGACAGAGGGACCGCTTGCGGGCGCTGCGCCTGCTGAAGGCGGAGCTTGAAGTGGCTGAGACCTCCGGAGAGGAGTTCGACGAGGTCAGCGTCGTGAAGTCTTTTGCCAAGTCACTGCGCCGCAGCGCCGATGAGTACGAGGAGCTGGGCCGGCCCGAGCAGGCCCGGGAGCTCCGCGCCCGACTGGAGGTGGTCGAGGAGTTCCTGCCGCCCCAGATGAACGAGCAGGAACTGGAGGCGCTCATCGGGGCCATGGTCGAGGAGAACGACTACGGCCCGCGGGACATCGGCAAGGTGATGAAGGCGGTCATGTCCGAGCACGGCGACACGGTGGACGGCCGTCTGGCCCAGGAAATCGCCCGGCGCAGGCTGTCCGAGAACGTCTGAAGTCTCCTGGTCGGCGGGGACCGCCGCTTTCGACGCCGGCGTCGGCGGGTTACAATACCGATGGGCAGGCGCGTTCGCCGCCGTCCCCTTCCGGCTGGTCGCTCCGTCCGAACCGTCCTCTTCACCGGGAAATCGCATTGAGCCGGAGATCCCTCCAGGAGCTGGTGGACCGCCACTATGACCGCCTCTTCCGCGCGGCCCGCTTCCTGTGCGGGGAGGAGGAGGTGGCCGAGGACCTGGTGCAGGAGACCTTCCTGGCCGCCGCTGACGCCCGCAAGCGGTTCCGGGGCGAATCTTCCTACTACACCTGGCTGTACGCCATCCTACTGAACAAGTTCCGACGCTGGCTTCGCCAGAAGGACTCCGCCTTCCTGTCGCTGAGCCGCCTGGTGGACGAGGAGTCCAGGCGCAGCGTGGCCGACCGGCTGGAGGCGCAGACGGTCGAGCCGATAGAGAACGTGCTCCAGCAGGAGGCTGCCGCCCGCGTGCGCGAGGCCGTTGACCAGCTCTCGGCTGATCACCGGGCCGTGGTCAACCTTCGCTACGTGGAGGACATGTCCTACCAGGAGATCGCCGACGCGGTGGACTGTCCCTTGGGCACGGTCAAGTCGCGCATCCACTACGCCCTCCAGCAGATAGGGCAGTACCTGGAGGAGACCGAGTGAGCGAGAGCCCCTTGCGGTTGAACCATACGAGGTGGCGTGGCACTAAGATGGTGGAGGCCACGAGAGATGGAATGCACAGAGGTCCGACAGAAGCTGGTGGAAGCGGTGGAGGGTGAACTGCCGTCACCTGAGGAAGCCGCCGTAAGGCAGCACGTTGCCGAATGCTCCGACTGCCGGTCGGAATTCAAGCGACTGAGAAGGGCCTCTGGAGCATTGAACACCGTGGTCTCCCAACTCGCTCCTCCCACACGTTATCTCACCAGGCGGCGGCTGGACCTGCTGATGTTCGCCTACTCCGAGAGGCACCGGCCGATCAGGCTGGTGACCTGGCGTCGCTTCGTGGCAGCGGCGGCGGTGGCCGCGATCATCGCCGCCGTGCCGTTCATCGTGGGCGACGTCGCCCACATCCTGAACGCCCCGCCGGTGCCTCGTCTGGTTGCACAGCAGCCTCCGCCGGCTGACCCGGTGGCCGTGATCCTGAGTGTCGCCTCGACCGCGCACGAGGGGGACGGCCGGCGCGTGCGCTTCGTGCCGGTGCGTTCCGGCTCGGGCGGCGCCTCCCCGGGCAGCATCCGCGTGGTGCGCACCGACAGCCCCGGCGTCGCCGTGCCCATCCGCCACCCGCTGTACGACGCGGACGAGTCCTCACGTTGGTGGTAGTCCCACCGACCGGCGGGACGGCACCGAGCAGGCCAGCAGGAGAACAGGTGAGCAGGCGAGAAGGGCGGGAAGAAACCCGTACTCACCGATGCCGCGGGAGCCTGCTGGCTGGTCGCCCGCGATCTCCCGTTGCCCTGATCTCCTGCTAAGACCTATGCGACCCATGATCCCAGACGTGAGGTTGCCAGCCCGAAGCGGGACCGTCCTGCTGTGGGCCGTGCTTGCGGCCCTGACGGCGGCATTGGCCCCGCCGGCGCGGGGGGCATGTGACCTGTCGGAGGCCGCCAGCGCCGCATCACAGTCGGTGGTCCTGGTTGAAGGCAAGTTGCGTCTTCCCCGGGCCTCCGTGAACTTGCCCGAGGAGCAGACCCTCTGCTCGAACACCGGTTTCCGCTTCGGCTCCGAGGGGCGGGTGCTGACCAGCCTCAGCGCCTTCGCCGGCTGCGACGAGCTGGCCGTGCGCACGGGGGACGGACGCCGCGTGCGGGCCGAGATCGTCGCCGTCGAGCAGTCCGTGGACCTTGCCCTGCTGGAGACCGATCTGGAGGGGGTGGCGCCCCTGGAGCCCGCCGTGGAGGCGCCGGAACCGGGGGACGCGGTTGTCCTGCCGGTGGCTCGCGCGGACGGCGAGCCGAGTCTGAAGCTGAGGGCGGGGCTGGTCTCCTCGCGAGGCGCCTCGCTGCGCCTGCGGGGGGTGGCCCTGGACGGCCTGCTGACGGCGTCGCTGCCGGCGGCGCCGGGCACGGCCTCCGCTCCCGTGCTCGACGCCCGAGGGCGCCTGGTGGGGGTGGTGCTGGCCGCCGACGCTCCCGGGCCCCCTCGCCTGGAGGGGACGGAATGCTACATTCTGCCCTGGGCTGAGCTTCGGCCCTACATCGGTCCCCTTTCGGAGGGCCGGTCGCGCCGGCTGGGCTGGCTCGGTGTATCCGCTCTGCAGGAGCCCGGGGATCTGGAAGGTGTCCGTGTGGGCGACGTGCTGGAGAACTCCCCCGCCGGCGAGGCCGGCATCCGTCCCGGGGACGTCCTGTTGCAGATCGGCGACCAGGCGGTGGAGGACGCCGAATCCCTGTCCGGCTGCGTGGCACAGATGGGGCCGCGCGAGGACGTGCCTGTCAAGTTGCTGCGCGCCGGCCGCATCCGCACCGTGCAGGTGGACGTGGAGGCCCGGCCCCTGCTGATATGCGGCGGCTCCCGCCGTCGGGGGGACCCGACGGTTCGGCTGCGCTGGAGGCGCCTGTGGGGCGCGCCGCCACTCGCAAGCGGGGCTGCCCAGGCACGGCTGCGCGACCTGGCCGAGCAGAACGCCCGCCTGCGCGAGCGCATACGCGAACTGGAACAGGAAGTCCGAGAAGTCGGCCCCTGAGGGAAGGGAGCGACGGCATCTCTCGGCAGGACGCGGCTACAGTGCCTGGATCGGGCCGGTCTCTTCGATCACGACCCGGAAGCCATCCACTTCATGGGGGATCCTGTCCGCCAGCCTGTCCGGCTTCTCTGTGGTGAGTACCCTGATGCACGGCTGCCCCTCCGCCTGCCCCACAGCCACCCCCACAACGCCCGGAACGGACAGCCACTCGTCCTTGTGTTGCTCGAGCACCTGTTGCACTGTCTTCGTTCCCATGTGCGCCCTTGCTTCCGGGGCACAGGTCCGCGGCGCGCACCCGGTCGCCTGGATTCCCCAGCAGGCCCCCAGGACAGCCAGTACGAGCAGGGGTCGGAGTGCGTGCGCCCGGCCAACTGCTGCGCTTCCGCCTGCCTTCCCCGTGCAAAACGATGGAGGTCTCGCCACCAACGCGCTACGGAGTGACGGTGAAGCAATCAGTGAGCACCGCGGAAGCCCCGTCGGGATTGGTCACACGGACGTCCCAAACCCGGTTCCGGGGCGGGCCGCCGCTCTTGGCTGTGACAGTGGCGCCTATCGAAGTGGCGGTCACCGTGTTCACAATGGCCGCCGGCACCGGCCCGTTGCCGCCCTCCAATGCCACCTGAGCGCCCGCCACGAAACCTGCCCCACTGATCTGCACGTCAATCGTGCTTCCCGCCTGCATCTTGTCCGGCACGATCCCGGTCACGCCGAGGGCGCTCTCCTCGGTCACGTTGACCGTGGCGCTACTGGCATCGTTGGCGGCGTGGTCATCCGCGCAGTCGTGAGCGGCCGTCAGGGCGTGGTCGCCCAGCGAGGCGCCGGTCGTATCCCAGGAGAACGTGAGCGTGGCGGACGCGCCCGCCGCAAGTCCCCCGCTGACCGTCTGTGTGCCGATCGTCACAGCGTCGGTCTGGTCAGTGAGTGTGACGCCGATGTCGCTGCCGACATCCTGGTTGCCGACGTTCGCCATCGTAACGTCAACGCCAACGGTCGTGCCCTTGGTGACGGAACTCGGCGCGATGACCTCCGTGATGGCTACGTCGGTGACTGGCGACGGAGGGCTGTCGTCCACCGTCACGTTGAACCGGTCGAGCACGGGGCCGATGGGGTTTGCCACGGCCAGCTTGCCCGAGTTGTTGCCAGCGAACAGCAGGCCGACGGGGCTGCTTCCCGCCTCGGTGACCAGCAGTGAGCCGGAGTCGCCCGCTCTGATGAAGGGCTTCCTGCCCTCCACGATAATCTGGTCCACGAACAACGCGGTCCCGGAGCCATAACCGACCTTCACTGCAGCGTTCAGGCCGGTTACCTCCCCATGCGTCAGGTTGGTAGTGCGCCCGTATTTCATCACCTGCTGGCCCAGCTTTGCGGCGACGGTCTCCGAGCCGGG
>CAYFVS010000460.1:0-9755 GCA_964346565.1 uncultured candidatus Brocadiaceae bacterium
GCCGCGACCATGAGTACATGGTCAAGGACGGGGAGGTGGTCATCGTCGACGAGTTCACCGGCCGCCTGCTGGAGGGGCGCGTGTACGGCGACGGGCTCCACCAGGCCGTCACCGTCAAGGAAGGGCTCAAGCTCAAGGACGAGACCCAGACCGTCGCCAAGATCACCTACCAGAATTTCTTCCGTCTCTACGACAAGCTGGCCGGCATGACCGGCACGGCGATGACCGAGGCGTCGGAGTTCCACAAGATCTACGGCCTGCCGGTGGTGGCCATTCCCACTAACCTGCCGCTGATTCGCAAGGCGCACCCGGACATGGTGTTCGCCGACGAGGAGTCCAAATGGCGGGCGGTCACCGAGGAAATCGCCGACAGGAATGAGGAGGAACGTCCCGTCCTGGTCGGCACGCGGAGCGTGGAGAAGAGCGAGGAGCTGAGCCGCAGGCTCAGCCGCAGAGGCATCGAACACGAGGTGCTCAACGCCAAGCCCGAGCACGCCGCCCGCGAGGCGGAGATCGTCGCGAAGGCCGGCCAGCCCGGCGGCGTCACCATCGCCACCAACATGGCGGGGCGTGGCACCGACATCGTGCTGGGCCCCGGCGTGGCCAGGAAGGGCGGGCTGCACATCGTGGGGACCGAACGGCACGAGGCCCGTCGCATTGACGACCAGCTCCGCGGCCGAGCCGGCCGCCAGGGCGACCCGGGTACCAGCCGGTTCTTCGTCTCGTTCGAGGACGAACTGATGCGCATCTTCGCCCCGCCCAAGATGCGTCGCTGGCTCCAGCGGGTGGGCATGGACGAGGACGTGGCCCTGGAGAGCAAGATGGTCACCCGCTGGATCGAGAAGGCCCAGAAGCGCGTCGAGGAGTACAACTTCGACGTGCGCAAGAACCTGCTCGAATACGACGAAGTGATGGACGAGCAGCGCAAGAGCATCTACTCCTGGCGCCAGAAGTTCGTCGAGAGCCGGGACGTCGAGCCGGAGCTGCTCACCTTGATCGAAGACGCCGTTTGCGACGGGCTGGACGTGTACGTCAACCCCAGGGTGTCCCCCCAGGAGTGGGACGTAGAGGGGCTGGTGGGCTGGTTTGAGCGGAAGTTCGGTGAGCCCCCGGAGCTGCCCGGGGACGAGGCCCTACGCTCCGGTTCCCTCGAAGAGCGTCTCATCGAGCAGGCCAAAGCCGTCTTCGAGCGCAAGTGCGAGAGGGTGGGCCGGGAGCGGCTGCTGGACTTCGGCCGCGCACTCGCCCTGCGCACCATAGACATAAAGTGGAAGGACCACCTCCACGCGATGGACGTGCTGCAGAGCGGCATCGGCCTGCGCAGCTACGCCCAGCTCGACCCCAAGCTCGAATACAAGAGCGAGGGCGGGGCCATGTTCGAGCAGATGCTCATCAACATCGCCGACGAGGTGACCGACCTGCTGTTCCGCGTCCAGGTCGAGGAGCGCACCGGCCGCGAAGTGGCCGACATCTGGCAGGTCTCCGACGTGCGGCAGGACCAGTTCAACGTTGGCCAATACGCCCGCGAGCAGGAGCAGATCGCCGACTCCGCCGGCGTCACCAGGAAGGTGGAAACCATCCACGTCGAGCAGAAGGTGGGGCGCAACGATCCCTGCCCGTGCGGCAGCGGGAGGAAGTTCAAGCATTGCTGCGGCCGCCCCGGCCGTTGAGCCGCGGGCCTTACGGCGCGTCCGCCCCCGGCACCAGCACCTCCACGGCCTCCAGCCGCCTTAGCTGAACCCCCGGCTCCACCTCCACCCGCAGGAACAGCGGCCGCATCCGGTCCGGACCCACCGCCTGCACCGTCCCGGCCGGCAACCCCGCAGGCGTCCACAGGCCGGGCGCCGGGTCCACTTCCAGCGAGGTAGTCACCAGCTTGTCCCCCGGTTCTGCGAAGGCGTCCCTCTCCAGCCAGTCGGCAAGGCACCTCTCGCCGCCCGTTCCCCTCAGCAGGCACAGGTCCCGCGTCCGCGCCATCCGGCAGGGGACAACGCTCGCCGGGTCGGTGATCAGCCGCACTCGGCACTGCTCCGGGCCTGCGCGCTCCACCACGCCTACAAGCGCCCCCATGCTGGTGACGGCCATGCCCTCGCCGACGCCGTCCCGCGTGCCCGCCCGCACGGATATGCTCTGCCGCGCTGCGGTGGTGTCGTAGGCGGCGACGGGCGCCCGCACCGCCCTGACGGGGAAGCGCCTCAGCTCCAGCGCCTCGACGCTGGCCAGGGCGGCCTGTCGGCCACGCAGTTCCTCGGCCAGCAGCGCGTTCTCGTTGCGCAGCCGGACCAGCTCACGCCTCAGAGCCCGCTCCCTGTCCTGTGCCAGGAACATCTCGGTCAGAGTGCCCGTGGCTGCCAGCGCGTGGCCTGTCCCCTGGTAGAGGGCCGTCTGCGCCGGCCCGACGGCCTCCTCGAACACCACCCGCACGGGCGCGGTGAACCGCGCCGGCATCAGGAACAGGAACGCCGAGACCGCCAGCAGCGCAATCAGCAGCCGCAGGCGCTCCCACGCTCTGCCCAGCAGCCTCCACATGGCCTTCGCTTCCCGGAAGGGGCACTCGGCGTCGCTCTCATGTCTAACCCGAGCCGGCGGTCGGATGCAAACGCTCCGTGCGTTGACAGCGCGCGGCGACGCCGCTACGCTCGGTGCGGGCATCCCGGCGCTCCGGCCGGGGCGCGCAGGCGTGAAGATCCCACAGGTGAGATACGGCTGAAGGGGGTTCCGCGATGAGATCGGTGCTGCTGGTCTGCTTGCTGTTGGTCTTCATGCCGGCGTTCGCCGCCGGGGCAGAGGAAGGGTTCTCGATCTACCCGGAGGGGGGCCTGCAGTACACCGTGCTGAAGGGCGACGAGGTTTACGTGAAGCTGAACGTAGTCTGCTGGGGGCCGGGGTGGAGATGGTTCAGCCTGGGCGGAGGGCAGCTCGACGAATCGGATGACAGCCGCAGCTACCGGCACACCAGCCAGATCGGCGGAACCGATCGGCAGATCGCCCTGACCCATTCCTTCCGCCCCGGGGAGGAGGGGCAGGCCGTGCTGGACTACCGGCTGAACGCCCCGCAGGCCGCCGAGCTGACCCAGATCGTGGTCACCGTGGACCCGGGCGGGCGCCTGTTCAGGCCCGGCGAGTGCACGGCGGTCATGGCCGACGGCACGCAGCAAGCCGTCAAGCTGCCCTTCGGGCGGGGGACCATAGGGGATGCCGTCCGGGCGCTGGTCTTCACCGACAGCGACGGGGCAAGGGTGCGCGTCAAGATCGAGCCCGCCCGCAGCGTGTCCATGGACGGCCAGGCCCGAATCACCCTGGTCGGCAGAGAGATAGCCGCGGGCGAGGAACGCCGCACGCGCCTGAGCGTCGCCCTGCCCGGGGCGGCGGAGGTCCACACCAGCCGCGAGGCCACCATCCGGCGCAGCGACACCTCCGACTGGTTCCCCTACCCGGTCGGGCCGCAAGGGGTGCCGATAGACCTGAGCTTCCTGAACAAGGACGCCGAGGGCGACTATGTGCCGGCCGGGGCGCACGGCTTCCTGACCGCCGAGGGCGACCGGCTGGTGTTCGAGGACGGCACGCCGGCGCGGTTCTGGGGGCTGAACATAACGGCCGGTGCGGCCCTCAGCTCACCCGAACGGGCGGAGCAACTGGCCCGCCGGCTGGCCCGCCTGGGCCTGAACGTCGTCCGCCTGCACCACCTGGATAGCTGGGCCAATCCCATCATTGACTACGACCATCCCGACGGCACTACCCAGCACCTGGACCCGGAGTCCATGCGCCGGTTGGACAGGACCATCTACGAGCTGAAACGCCACGGCATATACGTGGTGCCCGACCCCTGGGTGCAGCGCTGCTTCAAGGAGGCCGACGGTGTCAGGGATTACGGCCACCTCGGCCAGCGCGGGAACTTCAACCTGCACCCCTACATCTACTTCGACGACCGGATGCAGGAGCTGATCCGCAAGCAGTGGCGCCAGGTCTGGACCCACGAGAACGAGTTCACCGGCCTGGCCTACAAGGACGATCCGGCCCTCGTGATGACCGAGGTCATCAATGAGGGACTGATGATCGGCCTGGACGGCGTCACACAGCCCTACTACCGGCAGGAGGTCCTCGATCTCTACGGGCAGTGGGCGAAGGAGCACGACGGCTTGCCCGCCGAGGAGGCCGACATCTTCGGTAAGAACTACGGCGAGAACAACATATCGTTCCTGATGTGGCTGCACCGGCGGTTCTACGACCGGTCGTATGAGTTCTTCCGGGAGCTGGGCGTGCGCATCCCCATCAACGCCACCAACTGGGCGCACTTCACCTGGGTGATGGCCGCGCAGGCGGGGCAGGATCTCATGGACTGCCACCACTACTACGCCGGCAACCAGATCGGCCCCGGGCACGGGGTGGGTGGCCTGTGGGTCAGTCATCCGCCGGGGCTGCCGGGCACGCCGTTCGGCAAGATAGGCGGCTTCGCCGTCGCCGGCAGGCCGGTCGGCTCCAGCGAGTGCGGCAACAACCCGCCCAAGACCTACCGCGCGGCGTACCACCTCGGGCTGGCGGCGGTGGCCGCGCTCCAGGGGTGGGACTGCTTCACCGGGTACGCCTACAGCCAGAGCGGCCGGCCGCGCAACACCCTCAGCGCGTTCGAGTGGGAGACCGATCCCTCGACTCTGGCGAGCGTGGCTGCCGGCGCGCTGGTGTTCCGCCGGGGAGACGTGAGCCCGGCCCGGCAGACGGTCGTCCTCCGCCTGCCTGAGCAGGAGCTCTACCAGCTCCGCTGGCAGGACGGTGGTGCGAAGCAGTACTGGAACACCGCAGGCTTCAACGCCGCCCTCGAGCAGCACCGCCTCGTCGTCGAGCTGCCCGGCCATCCAGCCGAGGGGCTGGACCCCGTCCGCGTCCTCAGCCCCGAGGACTGCTGGGAGTACGAGCACCCCGGCTCCGAGCTGAGAAGCGACACCGAGCAGCTCTGGCGCGACTGGGAGCTGGGCGTGGGCACGCTGGACACGCCGCGCAGCCAGGCGGCTTACGGCAAACTGGGCGAGTCCGCACGCGCCTGGCAGACGAGCGACTGCACGTTCGAGATCACCACGCCCTTCGCGGTGACCTTCGTCAGCAGCCTGACCGAGCAGCCTATCCGCGAGTCGGACCACCTGCTGCTGGTGGCCGCCGCGCGAGCCGAGAATACCGGCATGGCCTTCAACATGGCCGGCACGGACATCGTCGAGGAGGGCCGCCCGCCGGTGATCGCGGAGCCTGTGGTGGGCACCGTGCGCATCCAGACCTCGGCCGAGGTCCTGCTGGTGCGGCCCGTCATGGCCGACGGCAGTCCGGGGCCGGGGACGCCCATCCCGGTGCAGGATGGGTCGGCCACCATTGAACTCAAACCGTCCCACCGGACCATCTTCTACCGGATAGAGGCCCGACGCTGAGCCGGCGGCGGCGCGGCGAAGGTCTGCTACGGCGCCCGCAGACGACGCAGGCGCTCCTGCGCGCGCTGCCGCTGTTCCCCGCTCAGGCCGCCGGCGATGGCGTTCTGGTATGCCTGGTATGCGGCGCTGGCGTCCCCGGCCCGGTCCTGGCAGAGGCCCAGCAGGTACCACGCGCCGGGGTCGCCGGTCTCGCGGGCGACTTCGCTGAGGGGCTCGACGGCCGCCGCGTAGCGCCCCTGTCGGAACCGGGCGATGCCCAGCCCGTAGGGGGCGACCACGCTGCCGGGGTAGTCGTGACGGACCTTTTCGAACTCCCGCTCGGCCGCCGCGTCGTTGCCCTCTGCCAGGTAGGCGCGGCCAAGTCCGAAGTTCGCCAGCACGTAGCGCCCGTCGCGTTCAAGCGATTTGCGATAGGCGTCCTTCGCCTCGTCTATCAGGCCCAGCCCCAGCAGGGCGTCGCCCCTCAGACGCCAGAACTGGGCCTGGTCCTCGCGGATGCGCAGCGCCTCGTTCGCGCCCGCCAGGGCGGTGTCGAACCGCTTCCCGGCCAACGCTTTCATCCCCTCGTCGTAGGGCCTGAAGGCCCGGTCCACCTCGCGCAGCCGTTCCAGCCGCCGCCGCCAGCGGCCGGCGTACACGCCGTCCCCCTGCACGTAGCGCGAGGCGACGTCCATCTGCTCGATCGCCGACCGTATCTCCGCCACCCGGTCGTCCGTCATCGGATGGGTGGACAGGTACTGGTCCAGGAAGGAAGGTTCCCTCTCGCGGAACGAGTCCAGCAGCTTCTGCATGGCAATGGCCTGCTCCGGGTCCCATCCGGCCAGCGCCATGTAGTAGGTGCCCACGCGGTCGGCCTGGCGCTCCTGCTCGCGGCTGTAGGACAGGCCGAGCAGCGTCACGCCCACCTTGCCCGCCCCCATGGCCACGCCGGACGCCAGCGACTCCCCCGCGGCGTAGTCCGCCGCGCCCAGCGCCAGCGAGATCACTATGTTCCGGCTTAGCTCCCGGGCCGAATGCCCGGCCGCCACGTGGGCCAGCTCGTGTCCCATCACGGCGGCGAACTGGGCCTCGTCCTCCAGCCGGGCCAGGAAGCCGCGCGTCGCGTAAACGTGCGCCGGCGTGGCGAAGGCGTTGATCACCGAGGTGTTCAGCATGGTGAACTCCATCGGCATCTGCGGCCGATGGCTGCACTCGTGCACACGCATCACGAGCGTGCCCAGGTAGCGGTTCAGCTCGGGGTCGTGGTATTCGCCGTCGTACATGAACACCACGTTGGGGTGGTTGGTGTCGCCGAGGACGACCTCGTCGGATTCGGTCAGCAGCATGAACTCCGGCCGGCCCGTGACCGGACTGGTGCGGCATCCGGCCAGGCAGAGGACGAGCAGAAGCGCAAGGGGCAGCGCACGCCAGCGCCCCCCGACCCGCCGCGTTGCCGCGCCGTCCGCGCCCATGCCACTGCTCCCCGGTGATGTAGTCTGGCTTCCCGCCTATTCGCCCAGAATGGCTGGGCGCGGCGTCCCCGCCGTCCCGCAGGCGCGGGAGCGGGGATGGCGGACCTACCCTCTGTAAGCCATCTCCTACTGCTCCACGATGACGTAGTCCGGCTGGCCGGCGTCGGGGTCCTGGTAGTCCAGGTGCTGCTCGATCTGCTGCAGTGGCGGCTGGTCGGGTGGTTGGATCTCGACGATGTGCCGACTGATAGTGCAGCCGGCGCTAAGCGCCAGAAAGATGAGCCCCGGTATCAGCCTTCCCCCTCGCATCGGCCCCTCGCCCCCGCGTCCAATCGCGTCCGGGCGCCCCCGCACCCGGCGATGCCTCCAGCATAGCGCGTCGCGAGCGCGACGGCAAGCCCCTGCGGCGGAAAGGAAGCCGAGGCCCGGCCTGGCAGATCGCCCCGCGCGGCGCAAGCAGTAGACATTCAGGCTTAGGCCCATTAGGCTGGAGAAGGCGTTTCGCTTCACGCTCCAGAACTCAGACGGTCCCTCATGGCGAGAGACGCCACCGAACACATCACCGCCGACCTGACCCCCGCCCAGCGGGAGGCCGTCACCTACGGCGAAGGCCCGCTGCTGGTGGTGGCCGGCGCCGGCAGCGGCAAGACGCGCGTCATCACCCGCCGCATCGCCTATCTGCTGGCCAAGGGCGTGCCCTCGGACCGCATGGTCGCCCTGACCTTCACCAACAAGGCGGGCGACGAGATGCGCCGCCGCGTCGAGGCCCTGGTGGGGGAGGGCGTCTACGTGACGACGTTCCACAGCTACTGCGCGCGCCTGCTGCGCCGGGAGATCGGCGCGCTCGGCCGCGACGCGGGCTTCACCATCTACGACCGGGCAGACTCCCTGCGCATCGTCCGCCGGCTGGTCAAGGACATGGAGCTGGACCCGGCCACCTACCGCCCCCGCGACCTGGTGGACTACATCGGCCTGCAGAAGGACCACGTGGTGGGCCCGGCCGAGTGCGCCCAGCACGCGCTGAGCATCGAGGAACAGGCCCTGGCGGCGATCTTCGCGCGTTACGAGGAGGCCCTGGCGGAGAACAACGCGCTGGACTTCGATGACCTGCTGCTGAAGACGCTGGCGGTCTTCCGCGAGCGTCCGGAAGTCTTGCAGGGCTACCAGGAGACCTACCTGCACGTGCTGGTGGACGAGTACCAGGACACCAATCTGCCCCAGCACCTGATAGCCCGTGCGCTGCAGGGGAAGCACCGCAACATCACCGCCGTGGGCGACCCGGACCAGATGATCTACAGTTGGCGCGGCGCGCGGCTGGAGAACCTGCTCGAGTTCGAGGAGGACTTCCCCGGCACGTGCGTGGTGAAGCTCGAGCGGAACTACCGCAGCTCGGCCAACATCCTGCAGGCGGCCGGCGACTGCATCGCCTGCAACGTGCTGCGTCATGAGAAGACGCTGCGCACCGAGAAGGGGCCGGGCGAGCCGGTTGTGGTGCGCGAGTTCGCCGACCCGTACGACGAGGGCCGCTGGGTGGCCGAAACCGTCCAGGACCTGATCGAGGAGGGCATCGAACCCTCCGAGATGGCCGTCTTCTACCGCACCAAGCAGCAATCGCTGCCGCTGGAGGACGCATTCGCCACGCTCAGCCTGCCCCATCAGGTGGTGGACAGCGTGGGCTTCTTCGACCGGAAGGCGGTCAAGGACCTGCGCGCCTACCTCCAGGTGCGGGTCAACCCGCGGGACGACGAGGCATGCCTGCGGGTGATAAACACCCCCCGGCGGGGTATCGGGGCGCGGACGGTGGAGAGGCTGCGGGCCGGGGCGGAGGCGCTGCGAGTGAGCCTGCTGGAGGCGGCGCGGCGGGCGGGGGAGCTGCCCGCCCTCGACGGCCGGGCCACCGCAGCCGTGAACGGGTTCTGGGAGCTGTACGAGCGCCTACGTGCGCTCGAGCCGGACAGCATCGGGGACCTGCTCAAGGAAGTGCTGGAGCTGACGGAATACCTGGAGGGCCACCCGCCCGAGGAACGCCAGGACATCCAGGAAGTGGTGGACATGCTGCTGGGCTACGCGCGGGAGTACGACCGGCAGCACCCGGACGGCGACCTGATGGGGTTCCTGGAGCAGGCGGCGCTGGTCAGCGACGTGGACGGGTGGAACGCGCAGGCGAAGGCCGTCCCGTTCATGACCCTGCACTCGGCGAAGGGACTGGAGTTCGACGCTGTGTTCATCGTGGGCATGGAGGAGGACCTGCTGCCGCACCGACGGGCGCTGGACGACGTGGTTCACGGCGGCGAGCAGGCGGCGCTCGAGGAGGAGCGGCGGCTGTTCTACGTGGGCATGACGCGCACCCGCAAGCGACTGTTCATCACCCATGCCCGCCAGCGCACCGTGCAGGGACGGCAGCAGATGGTCGGCCCGTCACGCTTCCTGGACGAGTTGCCGGAGGAAGGCGTCGAGCGGCACGGGGTGCAGGCGGCGTCTGCCGGTGCTGCGGGCTTCGGGCGGGAGATGGACCGCGTGCTGCGCCGCAAGCGGGCGGCCCTGCGCGTGCTGGACGGCGGAGACGAAGGTCGGCTGACCGCGGGCACGCGCGTCAGCCACCGGCAGTACGGCGAGGGAGAGGTGCTGGAGGTCAAGCTGCTGGACGGCCGGCAGATGGTGCGGGTGAGCTTCGCCGAGCACGGCACGATGGCGCTCCTGCTGTCCACGGAGGACTTAGGCGCCAGTTGAGGAAGGGCGACGGGGCCGCTCAGCGCAGCCGGGGGGCCGCGCGCAGCACCGTGGACGAAGCCAGCACCAGCCCGCCCAGGACGACGACGGCCACCAGCGCGAATCCATCCTCCAGCCGCGTGCGAGGCACCGTCTCCAGCGCCTCTTTGGGTTTCTCCTC
>CAYFVS010000461.1:0-1610 GCA_964346565.1 uncultured candidatus Brocadiaceae bacterium
ACTGGCCTCGGTCTTGACCGGGGGGCAGCGAGGGTCTCCGCCCAAGGGAACCTGGCGCGTTTTCCCCGACGCCGGCTATGCGGTCTTCCGCGATTGGCGCGGCGCTGAGCGGGCGGGCGGGGACGAGGGATCGTACCTCATGCTCGCGGCCGGCTTCCACAGCGCGACCCACAAGCATGCGGACGACCTCACCTTTGTGTGGCACGAATCGGGGATCCCCTTCATCGTGGACGCCGGCCGCTACGGCTACTACTACGATGAACCGGGTCGCCGCTACTGCGAAAGCACCTGCGCGCACAACACGGTCGAAATAGACGGCCGCAGTACATCCACACATCCCTCCGACGCCTTTGGGTCCGCCCTCACGAGCTGGGGCCGGGCGGACGGACTATGGTTCGTGCGCGCCGCCGTGGACCGAGACAGCCTCGGCCTGCGACATGAACGCACGCTTGTCTACAGCCCACACCGATGGCTGGTCGTGATCGATGACCTCCAAGCGCCCCGCCAGCACAGCTACGAGCAGTGGTTCCACTTCTCCCCCGACCTATCGGCAGCGCTAACCCCAGAGGGCGCAACCGTCGAGGGCGACAATGGCGCCGCTTTATGGGTCTTGCCGCTCCCGGCGCAGCAAACGGCTGCCCTGCGACTTGTCAGAGGGCAGAGGAGTCCGCGCCTGCAAGGGTGGACCTCGGGCCGCCACCGCGAACTCGAACCCAACTGGGCCCTCGGCGCCGCGCTCGAAGGCGATGCGGTCGTCCTCGCAACACTGCTGCGCCTGGGCCCCACCCGGCCCGTGCCAACCAGGGCCAGCGTCTCGCGACCCGCAGACGGCTGCCGGTACGACCTCACCTGGCAAGTCGATGGCAAGTCCGAGGGGTTCTCGCTCTGGTGCCCTCTGGGGACGGAGCCCGAGCTTCGGATGCTCTCCGGGCCCGAGCAAGTCGGATGAACGGAAGCGGTGCCTGGCCGCGCTGTCATCTCCTGCGTGAGTAGGCCGCCAACAGGCCCGCGTACAGCGCGACGAGCACATGCTCCTCCCGTTCCCACGAGTAGCGGCCACGCGCGGCCTTAGCCGAGTCCGACATTCTCTCCCGAAGTTCGCCATTGGCCAGCAGTTGGTTGACGGCGCCGGCAATGGTCTTGGGTTCAGAAGCATCGACCACCGTCCCGGCGCCGGTGTCCTCGATCACACGCCGCATCTCGGGCAGGTCGCTGGCAATCGCCGGCACCCCCGCCATGATGTACTCCAAGAGCTTGTTCGAGAGCGAGGAGTAGTGGTTGAAGCACGTGTTCTGCAGGAGCTGAAGCCCTACATACGCGCAAGCCGTCCACTGCGGCAGTTCGGCGACCGGCACCGCATCGTGGAAGTAGACCTTGCCCTCCAGCCCCAGCTCCCCAGCCCGGGCCAGCAAGGTTGGCTTCAGCCGGCCGCTGCCGAGAAGCACGACGACCCCATCCTCGATGCTCGCCGCGGCGTCGAGAAGCTGCTCGAGCCCCCGCTCTGGCTGTACGCCGCCCTGATACAGGACGACCTTGGCCTCCGGCGGCAGCCCGAGGCGCTCGTGCATCAGCGTGGACGCCTCTGGCTCTGCGTACGCGGGGAAGTTCCG
>CAYFVS010000462.1:0-6325 GCA_964346565.1 uncultured candidatus Brocadiaceae bacterium
CATAGTGGGACTCGGCGCCGAACCGCCGCGCGAACTCGCGGGCTTTCCGCTCGTCCACGTCGCAGGTCGCCATCAGCCGGACGGGGACGAACTGCAAGGCGGGAAACAAGTTGCGGAAAGCGTGCGAGCCGCATCCGATGAACCCGGCGCGCACTTCCGGTTCGTCCACAAGCTGGCCTCTGAATCCGATTCTCATTGTGATTCCCCCCTGGCGTTCCCGTGGAAGGGGCTTCCCTTGACGCCGGCCAGGACGGCGGAGTCCATCTTGCGCCAGATGCACCCGGCGGCGAAGCCGGCCTGCCTCATGCACTCCAGGTGCCGCCCGGCGGGCAGGTGGAGGCCGGGGTAGGCCAGTTCGTCGTCGGCCGGCCCGGCGTCGCATCCTTCGAGCAGCTCCCGCCGGCGCTCCTGTGCGGCGGCCAGAAGCTCCTCGTTCTCGCGGCGGCACGTCTCGGCCCGCGCCCGCTTCTCCTCAGACCATTCGCGCCAGTAGGCGAGCACGGGCGGGAACTCCTCCAACGCCTCGGCGAACCGCTCGTCCTCGCGGCCGAACGTCTGGTGGTTCAGCAGAAGGCCCTCCTCCGCCAGCAGCCCGTGGGCGGTGGCGTAGAACCCGCTCAGCCGCTCCGGCGCCAGATGGAACAGGGCGTTGTTCGAGACAAGGGCGTCGAAGCCGCCCAGCCCGCGCGCCCAGCCGTCGCCGCTGAAGTCCCGCGCCAGGAGGCTGACCTTCAGGCCCGTGCCGTCCAGTCGCTCCCGGGCGATCTCCAGCATGGCCCGGCCGACGTCCAGGAGGACGAACTCCGCCCGGCAGTGCGGATGCGCGCGGCCGAACTCGAGCGCCAGGTGACCGGGCCCCGCCCCCACGTCCAGCACCCGCGGCGCCGGACCGAGGGCGGCGATCAGCTCACAGAAGAGGGGATAGACCTCCTGGCGGTAGTGCGTGTAGGGCGCGTCGGCGTAGCCGCGGGCGGCCCGGCCATCGTCGGCGTCCCAGATACTGGGCACATCGTGGCCCATCTCGTCCCCCGCAACGCGCGGCGCCCGACGCCTCGTCAGTAAGCACGAGCGAAGATTGCCTGCTCGGCGGCCGGCTTCCCGCAGACGATGCACTGCCCCTCACCCTCGGGCTGGTCGAGGGGGATGCACCGGATGGTGGCCTTCGTCTCGTCCTTGACGCGCGCCTCGCAGTCCTCCGAGCCGCACCACCAGGCCAGGGCGAACCCCTCCGCCACGGCCTCCGCCAGCTCGTCGTAGTTCTCCGGCTCAACCGTTCGCCCTTTCAGGAAGCCGAGGGCCCGCTGGTAGAGGGCGTCCTGGACGGCATCGAGCATGGCGGTGACGGTCCCGGTGAGCGCCTCCAGCGGCACGTCGGTCTTGCCCTCGCGCCCGGGCACGTCGCGGCGGGCCAGGACGACCTGCTCGTTCTCGATGTCGCGCGGGCCGATCTCGACGCGCAGCGGCACGCCGCGCAGCTCCCATTCGTTGAACTTGTAGCCGGGAGTGAACTTCTCGCGGTCGTCCAGTTCGACGCGGAATTCGGCCAGCTCCTCCAGGATACGCTTTGCGGCCGGCAGCACGGACGCCCTCTGCTCGTCGCTCTTGTAGATGGGCACGATGACCACCTGTATGGGCGCGAGCCGGGGAGGCAGGATGAGGCCCTGGTCGTCGCCGTGCACCATGACCACGGCGCCCACGAAACGGGTGCTCAGCCCCCAGCTTGCCGTCCAGGCGTGCCGCAGCTCGCCGTCGGTATCCTGGAACGTTATGTCGAAGGCGCGGGCGAAGTTCTGGCCCATGTCGTGGCTGGTGGCGGATTGCAGCGCGCGGCCGTCGCCCATCATGGCCTCGATGGTGTAGCTGGCGACCGCACCGGCGAACCTCTCGCTTTCGCTCTTGCGCCCCTCGATGACCGGCACGGCGGCGACCTGCTCGGCGAAGTCGGCGTACACGTTCAACATGCGGATGACCTCCTGCTCGGCCTCCTCGCGGGTGGCGTGGGCGGTGTGGCCCTCCTGCCACAGGAACTCCGTGGTGCGCAGGAACAGGCGGGGGCGCATCTCCCACCGCACCACGTTGGCCCATTGGTTGATCAGGACGGGCAGGTCGCGGTAGCTCTGGATCCATTTGGAGTACATGTGGCCGATGACGGTCTCGCTGGTGGGGCGCACGACCAGGGGTTCCTCCAGCTCCTTGCCGCCGCCGTGGGTGACGACGGCCAGCTCGGGGCTGAAGCCCTCGACGTGCTCGGCCTCCCGCTGGAGGAAGTCCATGGGGATGAACAAGGGGAAGTAGGCATTGACGTGGCCGGTCTCCTTGAAGCGTCGGTCCAGCTCCCGGCGGATGTTCTCCCACAGGGCGTATCCGTATGGTCGGATGACCATGCAGCCGCGCACGGGGGCATAGTCAGCCAGCTCAGCGCGCTGGACGATCTCGTTGTACCAGGCGCTGAAGTCCTCGGCGCGCGATGTCAGCTCATGTGGCATACGGACCTCCGTCGCGTTATCTGCGCGGATGAATCATGAATTCTGAATGATGAATGCGTTCCGCCTCGCGGCCCCCTCCGACATCAGAGGCCGGCGTTCTGCTTGGTGCGCACGATGATGGCACTCAACACAGCGATGATCTCGTCGGTTCCAGCCGCCAGCTCGGTCAGGCAGTCACCGTTCACAATCCCTGCCCGCCGCAGGGCCTCCAACCAGTAGGCGCTTCCCCTCGCCTCCTTCTGGGCCAGGGAGAGCTTGTGGACGAAGTCAGCGCGATTCTCTGCCGACTGGGCCTCCGCTGCGTTGGCGCCTATCGCCGTACCGGCGCGCAGATACTGCTTGCCTATCACCCACCCGGCGCCCTCGTGTCCGTCCTGGAGCGCCCGGTAGAGGCGCACGGCCCGGACGGCGTATGCCACCGTTCGCTCCGCGATGTCCTGTGGCTGATCGGTCTTTGCCATCATTCACCGCCCGCACTCAGCTATGGCGCGGACCTCGGTTCGTTACTTCATCATTCATCTGTCAGGATCCGTAACTCCTAACTCCCGCTTTATGTCCCGCAACAGCTCAATCCCTTTCCGTATGTCATCTATCTGCCGCTGGCCGCTGACTTCGCGCTCGATGGTCAGGGGGCCGGCGTAGCCTATCTCGGCCAGGGTGGCGACAAAGCGCCGGATGTCCACCTCGCCCTCTCCCAGGGGCACTTCGCGGCCGAAGTCTTCCCCCGGCCCGTCGCTCCAGACGGCGTCCTTGCAGTGGACGCTGGCCACGTAGTCGCTCACCTTGCGCAGGGCGGGCATGGGCTGGCCGCTGCCGTAGAGGATCATGTTGGCCGGGTCGAAGTTCACCCGCAGGTTCTCCCTGTCCACCGTCTGGAGGAGGTGGAGCAGTGTGTCTGCGGTCTCCTGGCCCGTCTCCAGGTTCATCGTCAGACCGAGGGAGTCGCAGTGATCGGCCAGCTCAGTGACGGCGTCGGCGATGGCGGCGAACTCGGGGGAGTGCCAGTCCTCGCTGACGAACCCGACGTGGATGCCGATGCCGGGCGCGCCGAGCCAGGCGGCGAAGTCGGCCATCTGGCGGGCAGCCTCCAGGCGCTCCGCGCGGGTCGCTGGCGGCACCAGGCCGACCGTCTCGCGCACAACCTGTATCGTGTCGTAGCGGTCCCCGGCAAAGCCGCAGAAGACCAGACTCACCTCCACTCCGGCGTCGCCGAACGCCTCCGCCACTTCGCGGGCGCGCTCTTCGGTGCGCTCATCCGGCCCGGGCACGTGGACCTGCGCGGTCGGCACCTGTAGTTCGAGCACCTTCTCCAGCGCAGCGCCAAGGCCGGCGCCGGCGGACGCGAACACGCCAACGGGCATTGTCGATTCAGCCATAGGTCACTCCAGCAGGGGCCAAAGGCAGGGGCACACTGTATGCAGGGGGCGCGGGACTGTCAAGCAGAGGGTGGCAGGCGAGGCCCTCAGCCGGAGGCGTCCCTGGGCCGCCAGGGCGCCTGCACGCGCCGGTAGATGCGGATGTTGCGCTCCGGCTCGCGGTAGATGAGCTGCCACCGCCGGCCTTCGACCATGTGGGCCAGCCAGGGGTACTTGTCGGCGTCGTCCCCGTCCAGAATCACGTAGCGTGGAGCATATGGCGTCGGCCGGAGCGTGCGCAGGCAGCGCAGCATCACCGACCGGGGTTGGTCAGCCGGGAGCAGACTCATGGCGGCATAGAAGACCGGCTGGGGATAAGTCGAGACGACGAAGCCGTCGTAGTCGGGATCCTGTCGCCGCAGCCACCGCCCTGCCTCCGTCTGTGGCCGGCGATGCGCGCGCAGAGGGCGGTGCAGCGCGAACGCCAGGCAGCCCAGCACCAGGGCGCCCAGCAGGAGCGCGCGCAGCAAGCGACGGCCGGTCAGGTCCCGCCACAGTGCGTAGAACCCGCCGCCAGCCAGGATGGACAGCAGGGGGACCAGAGGCCGGTAGTAACGCTCTTCCGCCCGGCCCCAGAGCGTGAACACGAACGCGTAGGCCACCAGCAGAGGGCCGACGGCCGAGAGCAGCCCTCGGGGCAGACGCAGGTGGCGGCGGCCGCGCACGGCGAAGTAGGCCACGCCGAATGCGCCCACCACCCCCAGTGTATCCAGCAACTGGCCGAGCTGGCGCAGAAGCAACGCCGGGTCCACGTTCACCGCTGCCCTTCCTGCAGTTGGAGGAACCGCTCGCACGGGCGCCAGGTCGTCAGGTTGCCGGCCACCTGCCACTGGCTGAGGAGGGGCCGGCCCGTCTGGATGCGCAGCCACAGGGCGTGGGGCGTTTCCAGGGCCGCAAAGGCCAGGCAGGCGATGAGCGGCACCAGCAGCCGCCGACGCCAGGGAACCCGTCGCATCCCCAGTCCCAGCCCGAACGCTCCCAGCGGCAGCAGGGCCAGCTCCACGCGCGTCAGAAACCCCACGAACACCGCCGCGCCCAGCGCCAGGCCCCACATGTGCCACAGCTCCCGCGAGCGGAACGCCCGAAGGGCCACGTAGAAAGCCACGGCCACGACAAGGCCGGCGGTCACCTCCCGATACACGGCGGCGGAGGCGCGGAGGAACTCCGGCTCGAACCCCACCACAAAGGCGCAGAACAGAGCCGCCCCGCTGCTGTCCAGCAGCCGCCGCGCCAAGACGAACGCAATCGCGATCAGCGCCGTGCCTGAGGCCACCGACACAAGCCGCAGCGACAGCACCGCATTGCCGGTCACCCGGTACAACAGACTGCCCAGGAACGGATAGACCACCAGGCGCGTGTTGACCGGCAGATAGGGCCACATGTAGTCGCCCCGCATGGCGCGACCTACGCCCTGTTCGGCCATGTGACGGGTCACCGTCGCAAAGCGCGGCCCGTCCCCGTTGAGGCCGGCCGCCGTGAGGGCAAGGTAGAGCCGCGCCCCGCCGCCCGCCACCACGAGCAGCACCAGTGCACACTTCTGCCAGCGGGTCATGAGCGTGAGCCCCCTATAGGGTCCGATCGGCCCTCACGGCAGTTTATACCACGCGGCTGGGGGCGACTCCAAGCTACCAGCCTTGGGCGGCTGGCGCGCGCCGCTGCAACGGGTTATAATACTGATGAGAGAGCCTCGCCGCAGAGCGGGACGCAGCGAACACGCCGACGACCGGGCATACATGGCGGAGCTGAGACGAACCGACCTGGCCCTCAGGGCCGAGAAAGCCGTTCTGGCGCAGGTAGTCCGCCGGCACGACGAATATGACCCGGACGAAACCTTCCAGGAGCTGGAGAGCCTGGCGTCCACCGCGCGGGCCAGAGTCGTCGGCCGCCTGCGCCAGTGGCGTGACCAGCCACACCCCCACTCCTACCTGGGCAAGGGGAAAGTGCGCGAGCTGCGGCACCTGTGCCGGCAGGAGGAGGCGGATGTCGTCATCTGCGACGACGAGCTGAGCCCGGCACAGGTCAAGACGCTCGAGGACCGGCTCGACGTGAAGGTGGTGGACCGCAGCGAGGTCATACTGGACATCTTCGCCTCGCACGCCCGCAGCCGGCAGGCCAGGCTCCAGGTCGAGCTGGCCCAGCTCGAGTATGAACTGCCCCGCCTTAAGCGCAGATGGACGCACCTGGACCGCACCGCCGGCGGCACCCTGGGCGGACCCGTCGGCGGGGGCATCGGCGTGCGGGGGCCCGGCGAGCAGCAGCTCGAAGCGGACCGCCGGCTCGTGCAGCGGCGCATATACGACCTGAAAGCCGAACTTGACAAGATCGAACGGCACCGCCACCGCATGGTCGAGGGCCGCAACGAGCAGTTCACGACCGTCGCTCTGGTAGGCGAAACCAACGCCGTCACGTCCAGCCTTAGGACCG
>CAYFVS010000463.1:0-2168 GCA_964346565.1 uncultured candidatus Brocadiaceae bacterium
ATAGCCCGCAAGGGCGTCTCCCACGGGCTGGGCTTCTTCGTCAGCCGGCTGCAACTGCAGCGGCACCTGCCGGCGTGGCTGCGTCTGCCCCGGCTGGCGCGCGCCGAACGGCCGGAGGACCTGGCGCGCCGCTTTGCCTCACTGCTGGAGGAGCTGGGCCCCACCTTCGTGAAGTTCGGCCAGATGCTCTCCACACGGCCCGACCTGCTGCCCCCCGAGTACATCAGTGAGCTGGAGCGCATCTGCCACCATGTCGCCCCGTTCTCCGGGGACGTCTCGCGGACGATCATCTCTGAGGACCTCGACAAGGACGCGGACGAGATCTTCCGGCAGTTCGACGACCGGCCCCGCGCCAGCGGCTCGATTGCCCAGGTGCATGACGCCGTGCTGCAGGATGGCACGGCCGTGGTGGTGAAGGTTCGCCGCCCGCGCATCGAGGAGATAGTCGAGGACGACCTGGCCATACTGAAGTTCCTCGCTCAGCAGGCGGACCGTGTCGAGGAGTTCCAGCCCTTCCGGCTGCCCATGCTGGTGGAGGAGTTCGGCAAGGGTATCCAGCGCGAGCTGGACTTCTTGACCGAGGCGGCCAACACGCACAAGTTCCGGCAGGTGCTGGCCGACGATGAGCGCATAGAGGTGCCCCGCGTTCACTGGGACCTGACGACGGAGCGCATCCTGACGATGCGGCGGCTGGACGGCACCCACCTGAGCGAAGTACTGCACGGGGAGGTGAGCCCGCGCGGCCGGCACGGTCTGGCGCGGACGATCATGGACACGTACCTGCGGCAGTTCTTCGTGGAGGGCACGTTCCATGCCGACCCGCACCCCGGCAACATCATCATCATGCGCTCCGGGCAGATCGGCCTGTTGGACTTCGGGCTGGTGGGTCGCTTGAGCCCGGCTCTGCAGCGCGACCTGGGCACGTGCCTTGTGGCGCTCGGGGGCGAGCAGTTCAGGCTGGTGGCCGAGGTGGTCAGTGAGATGGGCCGCCTGCCGGCCAACGCCGACCTGGAGGAGTTCCAGGAGGAGATCGCGACGCTCCTGGAGCGATACGCGAGCGTGCCGCTGGAGAGGCTGGACTTCCAGCGGTCGTTCAATGATATGATGGCGGTGATCCGGAAGTACGGCGTTGACGTGCCGCGGGACTTCGTGCTGCTGGGGCGCGCCCTGGTGGTCATCTCCGGTCTGGTGACTCAGATGGACCCCCAGTTGCAGGTGGCGGAGGTGGCCCGGCCCTACGGGCGCCGGCTGCTGCGGGAGAAGGCATCGCCCCGGAACGTGCAGCGGGCGCTGACCTCGGGCGGCTACCACGTTAGCAGGCTGATAGGCGACGCTCCGCGCGAGCTTCGCCGCTTCGTGCGCAGGCTGCGCCAGGGGCTCTTCGAGTTCACCATCCGTCACGAGGGCTTCGAGGAAGCGCTGAACGAGCTGGACCGAACGGGCAACCGTCTTGCGCTGAGCATCATACTGGCCGCGGTGATCATGGCTTCCGCGTCGCTGCTCAGCGCGGAGATCGGCGCCTTGAGCCTTCTCGGCTGGCGCGTCAGCGTGCTGGGCATTCTGGGATTGGTCTTCGGGATGATCCTGGGCGTGTGGCTCATCATCGGGATCATCCGCTCCGGGCGTTTGTGAAGGAGTCCGCCAGACTGGGCAAGCAGAGGGAGGATGCCGATGGCTGAGTACTTCGAACGCGTGCTGACCGACGCCGCCACGAATGTGTACGAGGAGCGCTACGAGGTCTCCAGCGAGAACTTCCTGGGAGAGGCCGCTCCCCCGTGGCGCATGACCAAGTTCCGCTTGCACGGAGGCAAACAGGACGGCGTGGACGTGGTCGAGATGGACAACGGCGAGCTGACCGTCGTCCTGCTCCCCACCCGGGGGATGGGTATCCTGGAGGCATACACCTCGGAGCTGTCCCTGGGCTGGCAGAGCCCCGTGCGCCAGGTGGTGCACCCGGCACACGTTGACGAAGAGACCTGCGGCGGGCTGGGATGGCTGGAGGGGTTCAACGAGTTCATCTGCCGTTGCGGGCCGGCCTATCACGGCGATCCCGGCCCGGACATGGTGCCGACCAACACCGGAGCGCTTCACCAGGTGACGCTGCCCCTGCACGGGACCATAGCCAATACACCCGCCGCCCGCGTGGCCGTCCGCGTGCGGCCCAGGCC
>CAYFVS010000464.1:0-4525 GCA_964346565.1 uncultured candidatus Brocadiaceae bacterium
GCCGACATCTGCCGCCTGCTGGCCGAGCACCCGGCAGCCGAGGTCATGGTCCATCCCGAGTGCCGCCCCGACGTGCGGGCGCTGGCCGATTACGTCGAATCCACGGGCGGCATGTGCCGGAGGGCCCAGGAGTCGGAAGCGGGCGAGATGATAGTAGGCACCGAGATCGGGCTGATCCATCGCCTGCGCGCCGAGAACCCGGCCAAACGGTTCTACGTCGCCTCCGAGGCCGCCGTCTGCCCCAACATGAAGCGGATCACCCTGGAGAAGGTCCTGCGGTCGCTGGAGGAGCTGCGGCATCCCGTTCGCGTGCCCGAACCGACCCGCGCGAAGGCCCTCAGAGCCGTGGAACGAATGGTTGAGGCGGTGAGGACGTGACCGATGGGGACGGATAAGAGAATCCTCGTGGCGATGTCCGGGGGGGTGGACTCTTCCGTGGCTGCGGCCCTGCTGAAAAGAGGGGGCCATCACGTGATCGGGGTGGGAATGGTGCTCTTCAGACCCTCCTCCGGCCGGGGACAAGCGGGCGGTTGCTGCGGCATGGCCGACATGGAGGACGCCCGGAGGGTCGCCCGCAAGATCGACATGCCCTTCCATGTGATCAACTATCGGCAGGCTTTCGAGACCGAGGTGGTGGACTACTTCTGCCGCTCTTACATGGAGGGGCGCACGCCGAATCCCTGCATTGTGTGCAACGAGCGGCTGAAGTTCGGACGGCTGCTTCACGTGGCGGAAGCGGCGGGAGCCGACCACCTGGCCACGGGGCACTACGCGAGGATTGGCCGCGACCCCCGCGCCGGTCGCGCACTGCTCCGAAAGGGGGCCGACCCCCGCAAGGACCAGTCCTACTTCCTCTACGCCCTGAGCCAGCCGCAGCTCCGGCGGGCGATCTTCCCCCTGGGACAGATGTCCAAGCAGGAAACTCGCCGGATGGCCCGAGAGCTGGACCTGCCCGTGGCGGACAAACCGGCCACGCAGGATCTGTGCTTCGTCGGCCCGGAGGGCTACCGGGGGTTCCTGCGCGAGCGGGCGGCTCACCAGCCGGCCCCCGGCCCCGTGGTGGACACCGCCGGCCGCGTTCTGGGTCAGCACAGAGGAATCGGCAGCTACACGGTGGGCCAGCGCAGGGGCCTGGGCATCGCCGCCGAAAAGCCCCTCTACGTGCTGAAGCTAGACAGCGAAACTAACACCATTGTCGTGGGGCACCGAGAGGAGTTGTTGACCCGGAGATTCACAGTCGGCAGACTCAACTGGCTCGCCGTGCCCCGACCGCCCGCCGGGGCGCGCCTCGGCGTGAAGACACGCTACGGCCAGCAGGAGCGCTCCGCCATCATCCAGCGCGCCAGTACCGATCGCATCTGCGTGATCCTTGACGAGCCCCAGGCCCGCCCCGCCCCCGGGCAGGCGGCCGTTTTCTACGATGCAGAGACCGTGCTCGGAGGAGGCGTAATAGAGGAATGAGCGATACAGCAGTTGTTACAGAGTTTGCCCGCCTGAAGATGGAGAAGCTGCGCTCCATCCTGCGCGAGATGGGCAGTGTGCTGATCGCCTTCTCAGGCGGGGTGGACAGCACGTTCCTGCTGAAGGTGACGAGCGACACGCTCGGGGCCGACATGCTGGCGGTTACCGCGACCTCAGCGACCTACAGCGACGAGGAATACCATCAGGCATGCGCGCTGGCCGAATCCTTCGGCGTCGAACACCTCACCGTCGAGAGTGACGAGCTGGAAAACGAAGACTTCCGCCGCAACCCGCCCGAACGCTGCTATCACTGCAAGATGGAGCTGTTCGGCGAGCTGCACCGCATCGCCGAGGAGAAGCGAATCCATTTCGTGGCTGATGCCAGCAACCTGGACGACTGCTCCGACTATCGACCCGGAATGAAAGCTGCCCGGGAGCTGGGCGTGCGCAGCCCCCTGGTGGAGGCCCAACTCAGCAAAGAGGAGATCCGCGCCCTGTCCCGAGAGATGGGCCTCTCCACCTGGGACAAGCCCTCGATGGCCTGCCTGGCCTCCCGGTTCCCCTACGGAGAGGAGATAAACGCCGAAAAGCTTCCTTCAGGAGCCGCTCGATGTCCAGGCCGGCGCGCTCGATGGACTCCAGGTCCGGTCCGCGGACCTTCACCCCCATCGGCGCGCGCATGCCGCTCTGGAGCATCACCAGCCGCGCGCTGATCGGCTGCAGCTTCGGGGCGGAGGTGGTTCCGGGGATGCTCCCGGCGGCGACGATCTCGTCCCAGATGTCATCCGGCGTCTTGATGTGGTCGCGCCACTGTCGGAACGGCCTCCCGTCCGGGTCGGGGACCAACTGCCCGTCCGCGTCGCGGGCGAACTCGCCGGCCTGCCTGTCGTAACGGAACCGCACCCGGTGGCCCGACCGGTCGGTGATGTACTCCGGCTTGTAGGTTATGACGGTCTCCACCATCGAGACGGGCGCGGGATCGAGCGAGGTCTCGGCCCGGCCGATCTTGCCCACCACCCTCTCGACTTCGGGTATGGACTCGAAGGCCCGATCCTGCTTCGAGAGCACGTCCAGCGCCTCGCCGATGGACGCGTGCGGCATCGTGGTCGGCATCTACAGGAAGGAGCCCTCGTCCAGCGGCGGCATGAACTCCTTGCCCAGCCCGTCCCAGTCGTTGGCGAGCGTCCATTGGAGCCTGGTCTGAAGCGGCGCGCCCGCGACCTGCGCCCAATCGGCCGAGCGCAGCTTGTGAAGGGTCCTGGCGCGCGCCCAATCCTCCAGCACGGGCTTCCGCCCGGGGATGTCAAGTTCACCGAGCGCCTCCTCCATGCCGTGGAGGCTCAGGGTGAGTGCGGCGGCGCTCCAGCGGGCCTGCCCCTCCTGCCTCTCCAGCAGCCCTCGCTGCTCCAGGGCGTCCGACGCCCGCTCGGCCGGCATGGCGCCCGCAGAGACCTGCTCAAGCGGTCCGAAGAGTGCCCCCGGCCCCCACCAGACGTAGACGATACCAAACAGCACGATCGCCGTCGGCACCGCCAGGAAGGCCATCTTGTGTCGGAGGCAGAACCGCAGCATGCGCCCGTAGAAATGCCGGAACGCGAAGAAAAACCCCAGCAGCGCGCCGATGAGCAGTCCCACGAACGCCAGGTTGTGCGCCAGCCCCTCTGCCGGGCCCAGCGGCATCCAGTGCCGCGTCAGCAGGATCCACACGAACACGACGGCCACACCGCTCAGGCCCCACGGGGCCGCCCTTTTCACAAGCGGCGGCAGGTAGTCGGCCGCCAGGCAGTACGCGCCCACTGCAACCAGCGCGCCGCCGGCCAGCCACCAGCCCTGCCACAGCCCCAGGACTGCTCCTGCCGCCACCAGCCCCGCGTGGAACGCCCTCTTGAGCGCCTTCGACCGGACCGGCGCTCCGAACAGCAGCAAAGCGCCCGGGGGCACCACCGCCAGAGCCACCATCACCGAAGCTATCAACGCAAAGGTCTTGGTGAAAGCCAGCGGCCGGAACAGCTTCCCCTCCGCACCGGTCATGGTGAAGACCGGCAGGAAGCTCACCACGGTGGTCGCGACGGCCGTCACGACGGCCCCTCCGACCTCGCTGCATGCCCTGTGGACGACCTCCAGGCGGGGTTCGGCCGGATCGGCCTCCTCCAGGTGCTTCAGCGTGTTCTCGCAGACGATGATGCTCATATCTACGATGGTGCCAATGGCGATAGCTATGCCCGACAGCGACACGATGTTGGCATCCACGCCGAACAGGCGCATCGCGATGAAGCAGATCAGCACCGCCAGGGGCAGCGCGCCGCTGATCAGCAGCGAGCTGCGCAGATGCAGCACCGAGACAATGACCACGATGATGGTAACCAGGATCTCCTCGGTCAGCGCGGAGCTGAGCGTGCCCAGGGTCTCGCAGATCAGCCCCGTGCGGTCATAGAAGCGAACGATCTCGACCTGGCTGGTGGTCACCCACTCGGGCCACTGGTGGCGGGGGTGGCCCCGCAGCCATGCCAGCCATTCGTGCTGGTTCAGCTCTGCGCTGGCGAACCCTTCGAAGCCCTGCCGGCGGGCGAAGCGCCGGGCCTCGGCGGAGTTACTCGGTCCCAGTTGAGCACGGCTTTCACGGGAAGTCCGGGGGCGATCTCCCGAATCTTCCCCTTGACGTTCTTGATGGCCTCCAGCGGGTTGAACCCGTAGCGCACCACCATGACGCCGCCGACGGCTTCTGCCCCCCTTTGTCCAACGCGCCGCGCCGCCACGCCGGCCCCCGGCTCACGTGCGCCACGTCGCTGATGCGTATCGGCACGTTGTCGGCCACCCGGACGACGGTGTCCTCAATGTCCTCGACGCGCTCGATGAACCCCAGGCCGCGTATGACGTACTCGACGCGGTTCACCTCGATGGTGCGCGCGCCGACGTCCACGTTGGACATGCGCACGGCATCGAAAACCTGCTGGAGGGTCACCTCGTGGGCGCGCACGGCGTCGGATCCACGTCCACCTGGTACTCCGTCACGTGGCCGCCCACCGAGCCCACCTCGCTGACCCCGTCGGCCCCCAGCAGCGCG
>CAYFVS010000465.1:0-7228 GCA_964346565.1 uncultured candidatus Brocadiaceae bacterium
GCGGCCGACCGCAGGCGCGCGAACCGCTTCCTGGCCGAAGCCACGCGGATGCACCGGGACTTCAGCCACATCGCCTTCTTCCCGGCTCCCTTACCGGAGGTCGAGCCCGACCTGCTGCTGCTGGTGTGCGAGGTGGAGCCGGCCCAGCGCATCGCCCGCCGCTACGTGGCGCACAAGGGGCAACCGATGCGCTCTCCCATAGGCGGCGTGGGCGCCGCCTGCGGGGAGTGCACGGCCTGCGTGCTGGAGGGGCAGAGGCCGGTCGTGTCGCTGGGCTGCGGCGGGTCGCGCCCGCGCATCGGCCTGGCGCCGGGCGAGGCGCTGGTCGCCGCCCCGAAAGGGTCGCTGGTGTACGACATGCTGCTGGAGCAGGCTTGAGCAGACCGACTGCCTGACAGGTGCCCTGCCATGCCAGCCGGGACGATAGCCACAGCCGGGGCCTACGGGAAGCTGGAGGAGCAGTTCAGCGCCGACCTGGCGGCTGTGCCGGACCTGACCGAGCGGCGGGCGTGGGTGTTGGTGCCCACCAACATGCTGGCGCTCCACCTTCACCGGCAGGCGGCGCGGCGCCTGGGCGGGCTGGCGGGGCTGAGCTTCCTGATTCTGAAGGACGCCGCGCGCCGCCTCGCTCTGCCCTCTCTGGCCGCAGCCGGACAGCGCCCCGTGCCGGCGGGGGCGGAGCAACTGGTGATGCAGCGACTGCTGGCCGAGGAGCCGGCCGAGTCCCACTTCCACGAGTTCGGCGACTTCCCCAACGCCGGCGTCGCCGTGTTGCGCGCCATCGAGGTGCTCACCGACGCGCTGTGGACCCCGCGCGCGCTTCGACGGGCAGCCGACCAGCGGCGATTGGCGGACCTGGCGGGGCTGTGGGAGCGACTGGCGGCCTGGAAGCGAGAGCGCGGATACTACAACGTCCACGACCTCATCGCGCGCGCCGCGCGTTGCGAACCCGTGCCGGAGCGACAGCCCGAGGTCCTGTTCATCTACGGGTTCTACGACCTGATGCAGAGCCAGCGGGCCCTTGTGGCGCAGCTTGCGCGCCCGGCGGAGCGAGTCCACGCCTACCTGCTGTGGAGCGGCCAGGGGGACAGGGGCTTTGAGTACGCCGAGCCGACGCTGGGGTGGCTGGAGGAACTGCTGGACACGCGCGCGGAAGAAGCTGCCGCGCCCGAGCCGACGGAGCTGTCTGACCTCCAGCGGGCCATCGAGGGCCTGTTCGAGGAACATCCCGTGCTGGAGCAGGAGCCCACGCGGGCGGCACTGGACAGAGCGCAGGCCGACGGGTCGGTGCGCATCCTGAGCTGTCCCGGGCGGGAGCCGGAATCGCGCGAGATCGTGCGCGAGGTGTTACGGCTGGCGCAGGGCGGAGCGGCGGGCAGCGTCGGCGTGCTGATGCGCAGGACGGTGCCAACGGCAGCATTGCTGGAGGAGCAGTTCGACCGGGCGGGCGCGCGCTGGTTCGTGCGCCAGGGCCTGCCGCTGGGGCGCACCCCGACGGCGCGCGTGGCGCTGGCGCTGCTGGAGATCGCCGCCGGCCCGGCCCGTCGGGCGGACGTGGTGGACTTCTTCGCGCTTGCGGAGATGGACTGGCCCGAGGGGCTCAGTGCGGTGGCCCTGGACAGGCTCAGCCGGGAGGCGGGCGTCGGCCCGGGCCGGGAGAGCTGGGCCCGACTGCTCAGGGGCCACGCCGACGCGCTGACAGCCGCAGCCCGGCACGCCGACGAGGAGGCCGACGCCGACGCCGGCCGGCGCGACGCCGAACTGTGCCAGCTCGCGGCGGGTCTGCTGGAGGACTTCTTTGCCCGGCTCACGCTGGACCGGTGCCGCTCCTGGGCGCAGGCCGGAGCCGACCTGCGCCAACTGGTCGAGGATTACGCTCCCGCCGACGACCCCCACCGGCGGGCGGTGCTGGCGCTGATCGCCGGACTGGAGGAGCTGGACGTGACCGGTGCGCCGCCGCAGCCGGGACGCATCCGCTGGCTGCTGGCCAGGTTGCTGGACGACCGGAGCCGGCGCCGGGGACGGTTCCAGAGGACGGGCATCACCGCCGCCGGTCTGATGACCGCGCGCGGGGTGACCTTCGACGTGGTCATCCTGCCGGGACTGGTGGAGAAGGAGTTCCCGGCTCGCATTCAGGAGCAGCCCATCCTGAGCGACGGGGACCGTCAGCGGCTGAACGCCGCGGCGGGCGACCACGGTTGCGGGGAGCTGCCCCTGCAGCGGCGTCGGCCCCTCGAGGAGCGCTACCTGATGCGCATCGCGCTCGCCTCGGCCCGGTGTGCACTGGTGCTGACCTACCCCAGGCTCGACCTGGACAAGGGTCGCCCGCGGATGCCGTCGCGGTTCCTGGGTGACCTCTGCTCGGCGCTGGCAGGGGTGACCGTCAGCGCCGGCCATCTGGGACAGGACTGGGCGGCGCCGTGGTGGGAGCGAGTGCCCCTGAACAGGCCCTCCGAGCGGGCCGCCGCCACCCCGATAGACGGCCGGGAGTACGACCGGATTCACTTCGAGGGGCCGGAGGGGTGCCGGCCGGGCTTCTGTGGGGAAGTCTCGCAGTGGTTCGCCCGCGCGTTGCGCATGGAGCAGGAGCGCTGGCAGACGCGGCGCTTCGGCCCCTACGACGGACGCATCCTCGACGATGAACTGCTGGAGGGGCTGCGACAGCACGGTATCTTCGGGCGTCCGGTCAGCCCCACGCGCCTGGAGACCTACGCGCGCTGCCCGTTCTCCTACTTCATGCAGTACGTCCTGGCGGTGAGCGAGGTGGAGGATTCGGCAGAGGAGTTCCTGCCCACTGCCAGGCAGCGGGGCTCCTGGATGCACGAGGCATTGCGGGACCTCTACGCCGAGGACCTGAAAGGGCGGCCCCTGGGCAATCTGACGGACGAAGACGCCGCGCAACTGCTCCGGCGGGCCGGGCAGATGCTGGACAGGTCGGCCGGTCCATACGCCGGGAGCCGACCCGCCGTGTGGCAGGCCGAGCGGGAGACGATGCTGGCGCAGATAGGCGGCTTTCTGGCCCACGAGCGGCGGGAGCATCCGGCCGCTGTGCCCGAGCGGTTCGAGTTCAACATCGAAGACATGCCCATCGAGCGACTGGGCGGAGAACCCCGCTTCCGCGGCCGCATTGACCGGACCGACCGGCTGGCCGACGGCGCCCTGCGCGTGGTTGACTACAAGACAGGCAGCAGCCGGGGTTACACGGCGGACAGCCTGGCGGGCGGCACTCAGCTTCAGTTGCCCATCTACCTGCTGCTTGCGGCGCAGGAGCTGGACGCCGCCGAAGGGGAGGCGCTCTACGCGTTCCTGCGCGGACCGCGGGAGGTGCGGGAGTTCTCACTGGCCGAGCTGGGGGAGAGGACGGAGGATTTGCGGAAGGCGCTGCGCCTGATCCGGGCGGGCGTCACGGGGGGCCGTTTCTACCCCCTGCCGCGCAGGGAATGCCCGCACTCCTGCCCCTACCAGGATGTCTGCGGTGCCGCCAGGGAAGCCCTGCGCGAGATCAAGGGCGACGACCCGGCCCTGGCGGAACTCAGGCAACTGAGGGAAATCCAGTGAGCGCAACTGGTGGCTACTGAACTGACCATCTGCGAGCTGTTCCGGAGCATCCAGGGAGAGACGACCCGCGCGGGGCGGAGGTGCGCCTTCGTGCGCGCGGCGGGCTGCAACCTGGCCTGCTCCTGGTGCGACACCCCCTATGCACGCAACGCGGAGGGCGAGCGCGCAAGCGTGCCCGAGCTGTGCCGGCGAGTGCAGCGGCTGGGGTGCCGGCTGGTCTGCATCACGGGTGGTGAGCCCCTCCTGCAGGCCGAAGCGACCTCGGCCCTCGCCCGCGAGTTGCTGGGGCGGGGCCACGAGGTCATCCTCGAGACCAACGGCAGCCTGGACCTCTCGGACGTACCCGACGGGGTCGTCCGGGTGATGGACGTGAAGTGCCCCGGCAGCGGGGAGTGTGGCTCGACGATGCGCTCCAACCTGGTGATGCTGGGGCCGGAGGACGAGCTGAAGTTCGTCGTGACCGACCGGCGGGACTTCGAGTGGGCGCTGGACTTCTGCGACGAGCACGATCTGTGGGACGGTCCGGCGATCCTGCTGGCCCCGGCCTGGGGACGGCTGCAGGGCGCCGCCCTGGCCGAATGGGTACTCGAGTGCGGCCGGCAGGTGCGCTTGCAGCTACAGCTACACAAGCTCCTGTGGCCGGAGCGGGAGCGCGGGGTGTAGCCGCAGGCTTCTCCTCCGTTGCCGCCGCCGGCGGGTGCGACTATAATGCGGAGTTGCGAGGAGCCAGCGTAGCTCAACGGTAGAGCACGGCTTTCGTAAAGCCGGGGTTGAGGGTTCGATCCCCTCCGCTGGCTCCAGAGTTCCGTCCTGCCTTTGTTTCTTGCTCTTCGCCAATCAGCGCACGGGCGCATTGCTCACCCTTCGCGGCCAGGGCCCACTGCCACAACCGCTCGGCCGCCACCCGCCAGAGCCTCAGCTCCTTCTGCCGAGGCTCCAGGGAGCGCCATAGGCCGACCAGGGCCGTCCCCCCGGGCAACCCGCGGGTCACGGCCGCCACCAGCTCCGCCTCCGTGCCTCCCGCCGGCGGCTCCACCTCGGCGGCTCGGTCCGCCAGGTCCTGCGCCGCCTGCAGCAGCAGATTCAACCGCGCCCGGGCGCCCGCCTGCTGCCACAGGAGCAGCAGGCTCTCACCCCCCCGGTCCAGCAGATCCGCCAGGCCAAACTCGGTGCCCTCCAGGGCGAAGTCCAGCTTCTCCAGCGTGCTCAGCTCCTCCCAGGTCCGCTGCGGCTCGCCCTCCCGCCAGCGCGCCGACCACATGCCCAACAGCACATCGTGCAGCAGCTCCCCCCGCACGTCAGACCATGCGCGGACCATCGCGAACGGCGGGCCGATGACCCGGTTGCGGCGGTGATGCTGACGCGGTATCAGCTCGGCCGCACGTTCGTAGGCCACGCAGATCTCCTCCGCCATGCCCGACAGGGGGGTCTCCGGATCGGCCGCCGCAGCCTCGGCGGCCACCGCGAAGCGGTACCAGCCAAGGGGCAGGGACGGATGGAGCCGGGCGGCGCGGTGATAGGCAGCCGCCGCCAGCGCCAGCCGGCCGGTTGCCATATACAGGCGCCCTTTCAAAGCCCAGTGCGCGCTGTGCAGCTCGTTCAGCGCGGTCGCCCGGTCGAGGGCATACTCGGCCTCCTCCCGGGCCTCATCCTGTTCCATCCCCGCCGGGGTGCGCATCAGCCACTCGGCCAGCTCGTGCCATGCCCGGTCATCCCACGGCACGGCCAGGCACGCGCCGCGCCGCTCGACGGTGATGGCCCGTTCGATGGAGCCGGGGGCCGGCCCCCGGCCGGTCTCCAGAGCCAGTTCAAGCTTCCGCGCGGAGGATCGGCTCAAACTGTAGGCGGCCGCGCGCGGCACCACCACCAGACCCAGCAGCGCCACCGCCGCCGCGCCCGCCAGCACAACGCCCGCCGTCAGCCCTGGGGAGCAGCGCCGCAGGTCCCGGCGGCCCGGGCGCTCGATCGCCAGGTACAGGCCCCCGACCGCCGCCGCCGTTCCCGCCAGCGCAGGCACGCTGAGCGTGAACTCCGCCGCGCTGTGGAGCAGGAAGGCGGCCAGCCCCGCCGCCAGCCCCGCGCCCAGCAGGTCCTCGTCCGCCGCCAGAAAGCCGCAGTGCACCAGCGCAAACGTGCCCGCCCACACGAGGAAGATCACAACGTAGGGCACGAACGGCGCCGCGCGCAGCCACGCCGGGCTGCCCCACGGCGGCGGTCTGAGCGTTCCAACTGCCAGCCAGTCCGCCGCCAGCGCCACCGCCCCCACCGCCAGCCCCGCCGCCAGCAGCCACGTCCGCCCAGGCTTGGCTTCGTCCGCCGACCCGGTCGGCGGCGTGCGATTCCCCGAACCGGCCGCGGAAGCGAACAGAGCCACCCAGAACCCGCCGAACAGCAGGACGCCGACCGCCCCCGTCTCCGCCCACAGTTGCAGGTAGGCGCTGTGGGCGGTCTTCGTCTCCTCGAACTCCGGCTCCTTCAGCATCGCATACCACTCGTCCCACGCAGCGGGCCCAACCCCCAGCAGCGGGCGTCGGGCGCCGATGCGCAGGCTGGTCCGCCAGTAGCCCGCGCGCGCTGCGAGGGAGCGGGCCACACCCCGCCTCCCGGGCAGCGCGCCCGACTCGGCCAGCGCCAGCAACAGAGCCACCAGGATGAAAGCCCCGCCCAGCAGCTTCACCGCGTGGCGGCGGACGAAACTCGGCGCAGCCATCACTCCGAACACCGCCGCCCCGAAGGTGCACGCTGCCACCCCGCCCTTCGACCTGGAGAGAACCAGCGCCGCCAGCTCCATCGCCAGCAGAACCGCAACCGGTACAAGCCATCTGAGCCGGCCACCGCCCCGGCGGCGTCGCCACCAGGCCGCGGCCAGCCCCGCCACCGGCAGCACAGACAGCGCAAGGAAGCCCGCAAGCTGGTTCGCCGTGACGAAGCTGCCGTTCGCCCGCCCGGATGCCACCCGCCCCATCAACTGGCCCAGCAGTTCCGGCGAACCGCCCAGGGCGGCTTCGAACAGCGCCGGATCCTGCTCCAGCCATGCCTGCAACACCGGCACATGGAGGGTCCAGTGCCAAAGCGCGTACGCCGCCCCGGCGGCCCCCGCGGCCACCAGGCAGCCCAGCAGGAACCGCCGCCCCTCTCCCCACCGACCCAGGCTCATCACCAGGTAGCCCGTCAGCCCGTAGGTCGCAATCAGCCGTGCCCAATGCACGCCGGCGAACCAGTTCTCCGCCATCAGTGAGGAGGCCAGGCAAATCAGCACGAACGAACCGAACAGCCACTCGGGCAGGCCGAACTGCGCCTCCAGGCCCCCGCCCACCATCCCGGCCGCCGCCCACAGAAGCCCGGCCGTCAGCAGCAGCAGGCCGAATACCCCCGGCCCCGCCATGCCGTACTGCAGACCCGAGGCGAGCGGCCGGTAGGTGACCACAAGCGCCAGCAGGAGGAGCGCTCCGACGCAGAAGGGGAAGGCCGACTTGTGGGGGGTGTCGTCCATCATGGGCGCCGTCGCAGGCGCGGGCATTATATGGGCGGGCTCCGGCGCGGCAAAGTGCACCCGGTTGGGATTTCGCGCGACTTGCTATATAATCATGGCCCACTGGTCGGTCCGGCCGTTTCTGCCACGTTCTGACTACGAGCACAGTCGGGGAAACTGCGCGTGAACGACGAGTCC
>CAYFVS010000466.1:0-3591 GCA_964346565.1 uncultured candidatus Brocadiaceae bacterium
CTTCGCCGAGACAATGTATCAGAATCTTGTCAGGCACGAAGAGCCGCAGGCTTCCGCTCGCGCGGACACCGACACGCCCATCAGCGTGCACCTGTGCGACTACCCGCAGCCGAAGGACGAGCTGGTGGACGAGCAGCTCAGCCGAGACATGGAGGTCGTCACCGCCACGGTCAGCGCGGTGCTGAGCGCCCGGATGAGAGCGCAGATCCGCGTCCGGCAGCCGTTGCCGGAGCTGCTGGCCGTAACGGCCGACACCCGCACGGCGCGCGCGCTGGAGCGGTTCGAGGAGCAGATCCGGGACGAACTCAACGTGAAGAAACTCACAATCCAGGGGAGCGCGGCCGACCTGGAGAGCCACGAGGTCCGCCCCCGCATGGACAAGCTCGGCCCCCGGTTCAAGTCCGCCGCCGGGCGCGTGGCCGAGGCCATACGCTCCCTGGACCCCGAGCGAGTGGCGGCCGCACTCGAGGAGGGCCGGCCGCTGGGCATCAACGTGGACGGCATGGAGCACACCGTCGAGCCGGACGAGGTGGAAGTGCGCCGCACCATGCCGGAGCACCTGGCCGCGGCCGAGGCGGGGGAGGTCTCCCTGCTGCTGGACACCCAGGTGACCCCTGAGCTGCGCGCCGAGGGGTGGGCCCGGGATGCCGTGCGCCACGTCCAGCAGTACCGCAAGGAGTTGGACCTGAACATCGAGGACCGCATTCACCTGCGCTACGCCACCGAGTCCGCCGAACTGGCCGAGGCCGTCGAGACGTGGCGGGACTACATCATGGCGGAGACGTTGTCCCTCTCGATGGAACGCGGGCCGGGGCCCGGTGACTCGAAGACCGTGGAGATCGGCGGCGCCGAGCTGACCGTCCAGGTCGAGAAGGCGTAGCCAACCACTACGACACTACGAGCACGACGGACGCCAACGACAGGCAGCAAGATGTACAGGATGGATAGGTTCAGAACAAAGACAGCCGCTGCAAAGGCAGCACAGGCCGGGCTGTTTGTGGTTCTGTCGTTTCCCTTATCCTGAGTATCCTGAGTATCCTGTTCTGCCGTTGTTCGTCGTGCTCCCGCCCGGGCGAGTACACGTCGTGTCCTTGTGGTTTGCCGCTTCGTGAGGGGTCAGAGATGCCGACTGAGGTTGCGATTGACGGTACGGAGTTCCTGATAAACGGCCGGGCCACCTACGAAGGCGTCAGCTACCAGGGCCGGTCCGTGGAGGGTCTGCTGCTCAACTCGCGCATGGTGCAGGCCATCTTCGACGACGACAACCCCGAGACGCGCAGGCTGTGGGCCTATCCCGACTCCGGCCGGTGGGACCCGGACAGGAACACCGACGAGTTCTGCGCCCACCTGCCCGAGTACCGCGACCACGGCCTGCTCGCCGTCACCGTCGGGCTCCAGGGCGGCGGTTCCATCTACAGCCCCGAGGTCTATGACCACTACGTCAACTCGGCCTATCGCCCGGACGGCTCCTTCAAGCAGCCCTACTTCGACCGCCTGGAGCGGGTGCTGGCGGCGGCCGATGAGTGTGGCATGGTGGTCATCGTCAACTACTTCTACTTCAAGCAGGCTGCCCGTCTGAAGAGCGATGCGGTGGTCTTCGACGTGACCGAGCGGGTCACCGAGTGGCTGCTGCGCAGCGGCCACCGCAATATCCTGGTTGACGTGGCGAACGAGGCGGGCGATTGGTGGCCCGTGGAGTTGATGCAGCCCGCCCGCGTCCATGAACTCATCGAGTGCGCCCGGGGGGTGACCGTAGGCGGGCGGCGCCTGCTGCTGGGTTCCAGCAGCGGGGGAGGGGACGCCCTGCCGCACGGGCCGTGGCTGGCGGCGGAGGACCTCTCGATGCCCCACGGCAACGGCTGCACGCCGGAGGCGCTCGCGGCCAAGCTGCGGCGGCTCAAAGAGATGGACGAGTATCGCGACCGCCCCCGGCCCATCTGCGTAAACGAGGACAGCGTGTTCGTGGAGAACCTGGAGGCCGCCGTGGGCGAGGGCTGTTCCTGGGGGTTCTACTGCCAGGGCTACGGCAGCGACTACCAGGACCGGATGAACTGGAAGGAACGCGGCCGCGAGGACAGCTGCCCGGAGCTGAGCGGCTACCAGACCGTGCCCGTCAACTGGGGCATCAACACGCCCATCAAGCGCGCGTTCTTCGAGAAAGTCGCCGAGATCACCGGCAGCGCCCGAGGCTAAGCCATCAGCGTCTCGAACAGATGAGCATAGGCGCGGGCGGGGATCCCCTCCCGGAGGAAGCCCTCCAGCTTCTCGCGCCCGATCCTGTCCAGCATCCGCTCGGCGGCCTTGACGTTGCCGATGGCCACGCCCATCTGCTCGACGGGGTCCCCGTTGCGGGTCATCACGTCGTAGGAGATCCAGCCCGCCCAGTTCATGCGGTCCAGGTAGAAGACCATCTCGATCAGGTCCCATAGGTTGACCGAGCCGGGCAGCATGTCCCAATCCCACTCGCGGCCGTTGTCGTTGAAGTGCACGTAGAACAGCCGGCCGGCGCGGTGGGCCAGGGCGGCCATCTCCGCGGGCGTCTCCTTGGCCATCAGGGCGTGGCCCACGTCCATGGTCACCCCCACGTGCTCCTGTCCCAGCCGCTCGCACAGGTAGAGCGTCCGCCCCATGTCGGCCAGGATGCAGAAAGTGCGTGCCTCGTTCAGTTTGTACTCCAGGCTGATGCGCACGTCGTCCCGGTGGGCGGCGGCCTCCCCGATGCCCTCCTCCAGCCAGCCCCACTGCCTCAGGTAGTCGGCCTGGAAGCAGTAGTTGTGCCCGTCAATCAGGGGGCAGCAGGTGATCATGTCCGTGCCCAGCTCGGCGGCCAGGTCCATGGCCGTCTTCATGTCGGCGACGGCGTCGGCGCGCATCTGCGGGTCGGTGCTGGTGAACGAGCCCGCCTGCCACTTCCTGGCGGCCTTCACGTTCAGGTTCACCGCCGACAGGGCCAGGCCGGAGTCCTTGATGATGCGCACGGACTGCTGGACGTCGTCGCCGAAGGCGACGGGGTAGACGACCTCGATGCCGTCCATGCCCTGGACGCTCGAGGCCAGGTCGAGCTGCTCCCGGAGCGTGCGGGCGGGTTGGTACTGGTGGAACCGGTCGGCGATGCGGCCCATCTCACCCAGCATCACGGAATGCTTCAGTTGTGCGGGCATCCTCTGCTCCTTCCTCCCATATGGGTAGGCGCGGCGTCTCGCCGTGCAAGGTCCCGCGAGACGCCGGACCTACCCCATGCGGGCCAACTCACTCGTAGTGCAGTGTCTGCACCGGATCCATGCGGGCGGCCCGAAGGGCGGGGATGAGGCTGAACAGCAAGGCGCACAGCACGGCCCCACCCGCGGTTATCGCCGGGGTGACCCACCCGACGTAGGTCGGGATCTCGGTGAAGTAGTACACGTTCGGGGGGAACGGGTCCCAACCGGTCACCTGGCGGACGAACTCCCGCACGGCGTTGATGTTGTCGGCGAAGGCCACGCCTCCCGCCACGCCCAGCACCGCCCCGGCCAGACCGATCGCCAGCCCCACCACCAGGAACGCCCGGCCCACCTGTCCTCGGGTGAAGCCCACGGCCCTCAGGCTGCCGAT
>CAYFVS010000467.1:0-12563 GCA_964346565.1 uncultured candidatus Brocadiaceae bacterium
CAGCGCGCATCTGCCCCAGCTCCTGGCCGACCGACAGCTCCAGGACGCATTGCAGCTCGGCGGCGCCGTACAGGCGGCCTTGGGCGGCCATCAGCACCTCCCGCCCGGCTCCTACCAGCCGGGCAGCATCTCGTCCGTTGCGCCGACCATCTCCTCGAACATGGCCCATGCTCGGTCGGTGGGAATGCTGACCAGCGGGTCGCACAGAAGAGCCTGGAAGGCCAGGTCACTGTCGCGTTCACGGGCGGCCTGCACCGTGGCCTGCTGGACGGCTACAACGCGGCGTTGAAGCTCCTTCACGCCCGGGGGCAGCTCCTCGACGGCCAGGGCTTCCACCTCGCCGCGGCGGAAACGGACGTTGGACTCCAGCACCGCTCCCAGCGGCAGGCCGGGCACCTGACCGCGGTTGGGAATGTTGGTGGTCGTCTCCAGGTCCCCCAAACCGAGCAGGGTCAGTATCTGCTCGAGGTTCTGCCCTCCGGACGGCTCCAGCCGCTCCGGCACAGCCCATTCATCTTCGCTGCGTCGTGCCGCGTGGCTCTCGACCCGGTAGCTGGACGGCGTGGCAACCACGCCCCACCGGTGCAGCGCGGCCTCGTCGGGCAAGAACCACGGGACGAACTCGACCAGGTGCCTGTCGCCGGCGGCTCCGAAGACGCCAAACCGGCGCAGGAACTCGTAGGCCACCAGTCGCTCCATGCGGAACCACTCTCCATCCCGCTTCGACCGGCGCGCCTGCTCGGTCCGGTCGGCGAAGAACCCCGCCCGCTCCATGCGGCGCCGCAGGAGGGGGAAAACGTCCTCGCCCCGGTAATGCGCGGAGGTAGCCATCGTGAAGTGGTTCGTCCCCGAGGCGCGGATGCAGATGTCGGACCGGCGGCACTCCTCGGCCCCCAGGTCTTCGCGGACCACCTCGGCGAAGTAGCTCTGCGTGTGCAGCACCTCGTGGCAGTAGCCGAAAGCCCGGATCTGCGGCGCCGCCGCGTAGAGCGCCGCCACGCAGTGCGCCATGGGATTGGTGCAGTTCATCACCCAGGCGCCCGGGCAGTGCTCCATGACGGCCTCGGCATAGCTCGTGTAGATCGGCACGGTCCGCAGGGCTCGCACCAGCCCGGCCGGCCCGGCGGTGTCGCCCACTGTGTGCAGGATGCCATAGCGGCGCGGGATCTCGATGTCCTGCACCATCAGCTCGACCGGGCCCGGCTGGATGGCCATCACCACGAAGTCCGCTCCCCGCAGGGCGGGCCGCAGCTTCCGGTGCGCGGTGATGTCGAACTGCGTGCAGGCGTCCGCATGGGCGAAGACACGTGCCCCCCAGGCGGCATTGCGACGGGCGGCCACGTAGTTGACGTCGTAGAGGGAGAGCCGGCCCGAGACGTGGGGACACAGGGCCAGATCCCGGATCATGTCCGGCGCCCAGTTCCGGCTGCCGCCGCCGATGAAGGTCAGCTTGATCTCCCGCATGGGTGCCTACTTGCTCACCCTGGCTTCGGTCCGCAGCTCGTAGAACTGCCCGGTGTGGCGGCCGACCATGACCGTCTGCGGGGGTATGGCCTCGGTCTGTTTGTCGTTGATGACCTCAAAGGCGCGGATGATCTCCTCGAGGGCCTGCTTGATCTGGCGCTCCAGCTCGGGGGCCTCCAGGCCGAGTTCGACCGCGCGCAGTTCAGCGACCATCATCTCCCAGGGGTCCTGCTCCTGGGCCATCTTGCGGGTGAGTTCCCGGAACTTCTCCTGCAGGCCGCGCGGCATCACGACGAGGAAGTTCGCCTCGGGGTTCTGTTCCACCACGGCAAGCAGGCCCTCGTCGCCGCCGGCCGAACCGCTTCCCATGCGGCGGATGACGCCCGTCACGTAGTCCCAGCCGCCCAGGGTCAGGTAGCGCCCCACCACGACCAGCGCGAAGGACGACCGACCGTTCGGATAGGTCTCCGGTTCGGCCGCGTGCAGGCCGATGCAGTAAACGTCGGTCTCCATGTAGGTACGCTTCTTCACAAAGCCGGCGAGCTGTGGGTTCTCCGAAAGGCGGGCGAAGATATCACCCAGGGCGCTGCTTGCCTCGTTGTGGTCGCGGACACCCCACAGCACGTTCAACTGCGGCAGGATCACCTCGCGCTGCTCCATCGTGACCTCGTCAGTCTCCTCATCCCAGCCAGTGGGCAGCTCGATCTGCTCACTGCTGACACCTATGAGGGCGTACATGTCGCTGTCGAGCAACGCCAGGATGTCCCCTAGGTCCTTGCCGATCTGCATGCGCATCTGCATTTTCAGTACATCGAACATGCTGGGCATTTGCTGAGGCCCCTCAGGGCGGAGCGCTTCCGTGACCTCGTCGTAGATCCTCTTCAGGTCCACGCGGAGCATCACGGCAGCTTTGTCCTCTGCGGCACCGGGCGGGGGCTGGAAGGAACCGGAGCCCTCCAGCAGCTCCGTCAGGACCGGGCCGATGGGCTCCCCGTGGCTCAGCAGGCCCAGCCCGACACTGTGGGAGGCCTCGGGCGTAACCTCCGCGGCCATGGCGACCGCGGCGTGGCGTATCTTGTCCAGGCTCAGTATCTGCTTCGCCGCCAGGAACGCCTCGTAGCTCCGGCGCAGCATCTGGAGCTGCCACGCCTGTGGACCGGCGGGGGCGCCCTGCTGGCCGCCGAGTTCCTCCTCCGCCTCCGCCAGCGCGTCCGCCATTGCTTCCTCTGTCCGGCGCACCAGCGCCCCGACGTTAACCAGAAGGTATGCCTGCCTGGGCAGTGGCTCCTCGCCAATACGCTGAGAGGCGGCTGTCTGAGCGACCGACTCCGATGCGGGTGCCATGACGGCCCCCCACAGGTCCGTGGGTTCCCCGTCGGAGACGACCACGTAGTTGCCGATCCAGCCGACGGTGCCAGGGTGTTCGGAGCTGCCGATGAGCGCCCCCTGTTCGACCTCGATCTCCCGTCGCTCGCCCAGATTCGCTTCCGGCCGGCTTTCTCTCAGGAAGTCGAACAGGTCGCGGCACTCGTCCACGAAGTCCCGCGCGACCTCCTCATCGGGCGTGCCGACCACGAGCGAGAACGTGTAGTTGGATTCCGTCTGGAACTCCACCTCTTCGAACTCGTCCGGGATGAAGGCTCCGCTCTCGGGGTCGAACCTCTGCTGGCGCATGGTGTGGGTCTGGACGACCGGTTCCTCCCGCGCCATGACCGCCACGTACAGCTCACACTCGGGGAGGCGGTCGAGCAGCATGGGCTGGAACTCGTAGTTCGCTGCCAGCTCCTTGGCGAGATCGTGCAGCCGCTCGACGTTGTAGATGATCTTGCCGCCGGCCTCCTCGTCCACGAACTCGAGGCTGGCTCCCACCTGCTTCAGGACGGGCCCCAGGTTGACCCGGCCGAACACGACGGCCTTCTCCGCGGGGAGTTTCGCCCCCAGGCTGGCCTCCGTTTGGGCCGAGAGAGTCGTTGCCGACGTAACCAGCAGAACAGCCGCCAGGAAACCTATAGTGCGCATGCGCATCGGACTCTCCTCCAGGTCGGTTGACGTGCGGGGCCCGCGCCCCGGCTCATTGTTCCCCTTGCTCCCCTTTCTCGGGCGGGGCCTGCGAGTAGACGGCGACGCGATCCTGCAGGATGAACACCAGGTCAGGTGTGCCGTTGGCGTCCACGTCGCCGACCACCAGCTCCTTGGGCACCTCGACGGTGTCCGCTTCGCGCCGCTGGTGGATGCTGACCTCGAACAGCCGATGGCGCAGGATCATCTTCAGCGTGCCGTCCGGCTGGAGGCGGTGCACCTCGAGCATCGCCTTCCGGCTGTCGAACAGCATCAGCTCGTCAGGTCCGTCGCCGTCCAGGTCGGCCGTCTCCAGGTTCCAGTACGTGAAGTAGTCCAGCGGGGCGTCCAGAACAACGGCCGACTGTACCTCCCATCGCTCGTCGCTTCTGCGCAGAACCTGGACGGCATTGCGGCCCATCATCAGGATGTCCGGCCGGCCATCGGCGTCCAGATCGCCCACCTTAAGCTCGCCTGCGTCCAGCCCGGCCAGGTCCACCGTGGCCAGCTGGCGGATGCGGGAGTTCTCCACGTCGAACTCGACCACCTTCGCCACGTCCTCGGCCAGAGCCAGGAAACGCCGCGGATCGTCCTCGCCGTAGGGCACCAGGCGACTGACACGGTGGTGCTCCCAGTTGAACTGGCGTTCGGCGTACAGCTTCTGCTTGTCGTCCACCCGCAGCACCCGCACGAACCCCGGCTGCACCAGCAGCACCTCCCCGGCGTCGTCGCCGGTTATGTCCGCCACCAGCAGGGGTTCGGTGTCCTGCTCCTTCAGGAACTCCTCGTCCACGATGGTGGAGACGTAGCGCCCCTCCCCACAGCCGAGGTACAGGCTCTCGCGCCCCGAGTAGGACCAGTAGATGACCAGGTCGGCCGTCTCGTCTCCGTTGAAGTCGGCGAAGGCCAGCCGAGCCGGCTTGGCCGACAGGGCGGCCTCCAGTTTCTCCTCGTCCTCGCCGAAGGTCAGCGTTCTCGGCGCCACGTCAATGCTGCCCGACTCCTCCGAGAAAGCCTCGGCGGCCAGGGCGTCCGCCGGCGTTGCCCGTACGACGTAGTCCTTGTCCAGCTTCTCGACCCAGAGCAGTTCCTCCCGTCCGTCCAGCTCGTCGAGCCAGAGGAACTCCACCGGCCCTTCGGTGTTGATCGGCCTGGGGAAGCTGACCGAAGCATCCTCAACGCGGCTGACGCCGAAAATTCTGTCCTCCTGGGAGAAGCTGAACAAGGCCGCCCGGCCCTCCGGCCCGTTCCACAGCTTGAGGCCGGCCACGTTCTGCGGCGCGGGAGAGCGGTGGGCGGTGAATCCGTCCGGCCCGCCACGCAGCAGGACGAACTCGCTTCCCGCCTTGCTGACGGTCAACGCGTCCAGGTAGCCGTCGGCGTCCAGGTCGGCCAGCTCCAGGCTGCCGGCCGTGCCGGCCTCCGCGTCCAGCGGCAGCGCGTGCGCCTGCACGCCGAACACACCCGCACGTGGGGCGCGGTCCCGCCGCAGGAGGGCCAGCCTGCGCACGCGATTCCTGCCCTTGTCCAGCGTAACGAAACGCAGAGCGCCCGTGCCGTCCCGGACTTCGGCAACCGGGCCGGAGACGTGGGAGGGCAACAGCGCCTCGCGGACGAAACCACCCTCCTCGTTCTGCAGCAGCACACGCGCGGCATGGAACTTCAGTCCGCTGAACGCCGTCACGTCGGTCCGTCCGTCCCCGTTGACGTCCCGCAGGTAGAAGTCCACCAGTTTATCCCGCCACGCCACGTTCAGCGGGAACGAGCTTCGCTCGGTGCCGTCATGGAAGACGTTGAGTTCCTCGCCGCCAAAGGCCAGTATGTCGCGCGTGCCGTCGCCGTCCAGGTCGGCCACCTGCAGGGCATCCGGCCGTTTGGCCAGCTCGATGTCGGCGATCTTCCGGGGCGGCCCAAACGAGCCGTCCTCCTCCTGCTCCAGCACGGCCAGTCCGTCAACGTCGCCATGGAACAGGATGTCGAGCAGCTCGTCGTCATTCATGTCCTCGACCGCAATGGCCGATATCTTGTTGTTGACGGCATGAGTGTCCAGCTTGAACCGCTCGCTGTCGGGCAGGCGGTTCAGGTCTTCGAAGTCCTCCGGCCGTTCGAGTTCGTCCATCTCGGCCTCTCTTCGCAGCCGGAGCACTCCGATCTCGCCCTCGTTGTTGTTGACGAACACGACCTCCTCCACACCATCCTGGTTCACGTCCGCCAGCGTGAGGCAGGACAGCCCGTGCCCCGCCTTGATGAAGTCGGCCTGGGTGAAGTTGAGCGCATCGTCGGTCGAGGCCACGGGGACCTCCATGTACTTCACGCCGGAGTTGGGGTTGTCCGGGTCGAATGCGAACGCGTCCACGTTGTCCAGGAATTCCTTGACGTACTCCGAAGGGATGGCGAAGCCGAGTCCATCCAGGAAGATGTATCCCATGTTGGTAACGCCGATGACTTCGCCCCTTTCGTTGAACAGGGGCCCGCCGGAGTTGCCGGGGGCGATCGGTGCGGTGGTCTGCACGTAAAGGCGACCCTCGAAGTTGCGGTTGATCTTGCTGATGATCCCCTGGGAGGCAGAGCGCTCCAGCCCCATGGGGTTGCCGATGGTGAATACCTCGTCCCCCTCCTTCACGACGGTCGAGTCACCCAGGTAGAGCTGAGGGATCTCCATGTCCAGGTCTTCCTCGACCTTGAGCAGCGCCAGGTCAATGTGCTCGTTGAGGGCGACCAGCTTGACCTTCTTGTAGACCTGCTTCTCGAAGCGGCCTTCCTCCCGCCGGAAAGCCGTGACGCCGATGGTGCGCTCACCCGCCACCACGTGATGGTTGGTGATGACGTAGCCCGAAGGGCTGCAGAACCAGCCCGTGCCCAATCCGGCGGGGGTGCGCACGGTGACGACCGCGGGGCCCAGCTCCTCCGCCAGGGCGGGGACAGCCTGCACGGGCCGCCTGCCGACCTTGTAGAGGCCACGCTCCTCGACCTGAGTGGCCTTCTCCTCCTCGCCGGCCAGGCTGCGCACAGAGTCCACCTGTGTGCGATCCAGCGACAGTACCTGGTCCCCGACCGAGAGATGGATTGTCCGGTCGTCCTTTTTCAGCAGTTCGCCCCGGACTTCCGAGCCGTCCTTCAGCTCTACTACCATTTGCTCGCCCGCGTCCGCGACGGCGGGGAATGTGACAAGAATGCTCACGACCACGAGAGCGCAAAGAAGCCCCTTCTCCATGTGTCCCTCCGCATGCGGTCAGGTGACAGGTCGGTGCCGCGCAAGCTCCATTCAACAGCTTCCGGGCGTCGGATGCAAGCAAGTCGCGCCGCCAGTCGCTCCTTCTGCCGCCGGCTGCTTGACAGGGCTGTCCCTGCTGAGGCTATGCTGATAGGAAAGGCGCACCGCGATGGCGCCACCCGCAGAACCGCCCCAAACGGAGACTACCATGCCCACCGGCACGGTCGTGGCGATTGACGGCGATGACTTCTGGATCAACGGGTCCCTCACCCATGCAGGTCGCGTGTTCGATGGAATGAGGGTGGAAGGGCTGCTGACGAACTCGCGCATGGTGCAGGGGATCTTCGACGACCTGAACCCGGAGACACGCTCCATGTGGGACTACCCCGACAGCCCATGGGATCCGGAGCGCAACACGGCGGAGTTCATCGCAGCCATGCCACAGTGGCGAGAGCACGGGCTGCTCAGCTTCACCATCAACCTGCAAGGGGGCAACCCGCGCGCCTACAGCCGGGAACAGCCCTGGCATAACTCCGCGTTCCGGGCGGACGGCAGCCTGAGGGAGGACTACATGGGCCGCCTGCGCCGCATCCTGGACCGGGCGGACGAGCTGGGCATGGCCCCCATTGTGGGCTACTTCTACTTCGGCCAGGATCAGCGCCTGGAGGACGAGGAGGCCGTCCTGCGCGCCACTGGAAACGCGACGGACTGGCTGCTGGAGTGCGGCTGCAGGAACGTGCTGGTGGAGGTCGCCAACGAAGTTGACCTGGACAGGTACGACCGGGAGATCATCCGCGCGGCACGTTGCCACGAGCTGATCCGCATGGTCCAGGAGCGCAGCGCGGGCAAGGTGGACACGCCGGCGGGGCGCCTGCTGGTCAGCGCCAGCATGGCCGGCGGCCGGATTCCTCCGGGCAACCTCATCGAGTCGGTTGACTTCCTGCTGCTGCACGGCAACGGGGTGGAACGGCCGGACCGCATCCGCGGAATGGTGGAGCAGTGCCGCGATCATTCGGCCTACCGCGGCCAGCCCATACTGTTCAACGAGGACGACCACTATGGGTTCGTAAAGGGCGAAAGCAACATGCTGGCAGCTATCAGCTCGCACGCCGGCTGGGGCTTCTTCGATTGGCGCCGGCCGGACGAGGGCTACGATGCCGGCTACCAGAGCGTGCCGGTCAACTGGGGCATCAGCTCGGAGCGCAAGCGCGCCTTCTTCGACGCGCTTCGGCGAATGACGAGTGGCTGAGCCGCGACGGGTGGCCCGTCACACCTCGCCGGCGCTGACCAGTTGGGCGAACTTCTCGAAGCTGCGGTCATAGGTCTTCTCGGCAGCCTCTGTGAAGCAGCAGCCGGGCAGTTGCCTCATCTTCAGGTGGTACTGCAGGCACTCGCAGCAGAGGCCCTTGCGCGAGCAGCCCGGGTAGCTGCACGTGCACTGCCGGAGGTTCCGCTCTTCCTGGCACTGCATGTTCAACTCCTTGGGGTTGACGAACTTGCGCTGCGGGTTCAGAACTCGACACCGAGCTTGACGCTCTCCTCCGGGGCGGTGGCGATGCGCGCATAGGCCCGGGGCGCCTCCTCGAACGGTACGACCGGGTCCACGATGTCGTCGCCCACTATCTTGCCCTCGCAAATGAGCCGCCAGCAAGTGGCGTAGATGCGCCGCTCGTCCCAGCGGGGATGGTCGCGGTTCGGCTCCGAACAGGCGCGCGAGAAGACTACCTGCGGCCGGTTGATGTGAGCCTCCGCGCCCAGGTCCAGCCCTGGGCCGTAGGGCGCAGGGAAGGCGCCGGCAACCACCGTGCCGCCGAAGGCCACCGCCCGCAGCGCGTGGTGCATTGCGTGGACGTTCCCGCTGAACTCGATGGCCACGTCCACCCCGCGCTTGCCGGTCAACCGCCGCACCTTCAGGCCCGGGTCGCAGCTGGCGGGGTCGAGGACGACATCCGCCCCGCACGCCCGTGCCACCTCGCGGCGCTTCTCCAGCGGCTCCACGGCGATGACGGGGGCGGCGCCGGCCAGCTTCAGAATCTGCACCACCGTCAGGCCGATCGCCCCCATGCCGAAGACCGCCACCGCGTCGCCGAGCCGTACGTGTCCGTCGCGCACCGCGCCGAGGGCGAAGTCAGCCGGGTCTATGCAAACGGCTGATTCCCAGGACAGGCCGTCGGGCACCTTCCAGCACAGGCCGGTCCCGGCCGTTTGCACCTCCCGGAACTTGCCGTAGCCGACAACCCGATCCCCCGCTGAGAACCCTTCGGCGCCCGGCCCGCACTCGGTGATTATGCCGACGAACATGTCGCCGACGGGGTAAGGGCCGAACTCCGGTCCCTGGTCCTGCCGCACGAACACGCCCAGGTCGGCGTCGTAGCGGCCGCGTTCGCGCGCGTAGCCCTTGAAAGAGGCCATCTCGGTCCCGTGCTTGGCGGCAGCAAACTGAGTGCGCACGCGGACGCGCCCCTCGGTCAGCTCCGGCGGCTCGTACTCCACTATCTCCAGCTCCCCGGGCGCGACCACCCGGACTTCCCGTGGCATCGCATCTCCTTCCGTTTCTGCACGCGCATTGCCCGAGCCGCGTTCATTGCGCGCCGTCGGCCCGCTCGGCTATGCTGCCGGGAACGCATGGGCGCGCCGCAGGCCCACCATCGTAACGACTGAGCGCGGAAGCGCAACCGACATGCTGGTGAAGCACAACGAGTGGCCCGTCCTCTGGGTCAACGTGCTCTACATCCTGGGATTCAGCACGCTGGCGGCCACGCGGGCCAACTACGAGTTCGTCATCTACGGCCTGTTCATCGTGGTGCTGTTCGCGCTGATCTTCGCGTATCAGCGGCGGGTGGAGTTCACGCCGTTCACGCTCTGGGCGCTCACTCTGTGGGGATGCCTGCACATGGCGGGGGGAAACCTGTTCCCCGGCGGCACGCGCCTCTACGACCTCATCCTGTTGGACCTGATCCCGGAGCACTCGATTCTGAAGTACGACCAGTTCGTCCACCTGGTGGGCTTCGCGGCCGCCACGCTGGTGGGCTATCACCTGTTGCGGGCGCACCTGCGGCCGGGGCGGCATCGCTGGCCGGCGCTGTCCATGCTGCTCGTCCTCATCGGCATGGGCTTCGGCGCGCTGAACGAGGTGGTGGAGTTCATGATCGTGCTCACGGTGCCGGAGACGGGCGTCGGGGGTTACGAGAACACGGGGTTCGACCTGGTGTTCAACATGCTGGGGGCGCTCCTGGCGGTGGGCCTGATCCATCTGAAGCGGCTGCGGCAGGACAGGGACCTGCCCCTGGTCTAACCGGAGGCCGCCTCCTGGCCGGCGCGGAAGGACTCCTCCAGCTCGTCCAGAGTCTCCTTCACCCGCTCCATGCGGCGGCCGTACTCGGCCCAGTCGCCTTCCCTCAGGGCCTGTTGGGCGGCATGGTAGTGCTCCTGCGCCTGCTCCAGCAGCTCCCTGGCCTCGGGGGCTGCCGTGGGCTCTGGACCGGGCGGGGGCTGCTCTTGAGCCGGCACGAGGGGCGCGCCCTCGAACAGACCCGCAAGGGACGCCGACAGTGTTGGGCGCATGGACACCCGCTCTCCGTAGGCGGTGATGATCCGCCTGAGCTGGGGGACCGCGCCGGTCTCTGCCTGGATGTAGAGGGGTTCGACGTAGAGTATGCCGCCCGCCACAGGGATGACCAGCAGGTTGCCGCGCGTGACCTCACTGCCGCGCTGGCTCCACAGGGTGAGCTGTTGCGAGATGTCGGGGTCCTGGTCAATGCGCGCCTCCACCTGCTTCGGCCCGTAAACCAACTTGCCCTTGGGGAAGATGAAAGCGGTCAGCTCGCCGTAGTGCTCTCCGTCGCAACGCGCCGCCAGCCAGGCGATCATGTTGCCTTTCCCTTGCGGGGTGAACGGGAGCATGAGGATGAACTCCGCGCGCTCCCCCTCGGGCAGCCGCATGGTGATGAAGTAGCTGCTCACCGGGCGGTGGTGGCCGCGGTAGAACTCCAGGGGCACCTCCCACAGGTCCTCCTTATTGTAGAAGACCCGAGGGTCCTGCATGTGATACTTGCGGTACTTGTCCGCCTGGATGTCAAACAGGTCGCGCGGATAGCGGATGTGCCGGCGCAGGCCGTCCGGCATCTCGCTCAGCGGCTGGTAGAGGTCCGGGAAGATGCCCTGGTAGGCCTGGATCAGCGGGTCGTCGGGGTCGGCGACATACAGCGCCACCGTTCCGTCGTAGGCGTCCACGACGGCCTTGACGCTGTTGCGGATGTAGTTGAAGTCGCCGCCCTGCGCGGGTTCGCTGTAGGGGTAGTGGCGGCTGGTGGTGTAGGCATCCTGGATCCAGTGGATCCGCCCCCCGTGGATGACGGCGTATGGGTCGCGGTCCATCGTCAGGTACGGCGCCAGATGCTCAACTCGTTCGCTGATGGTGCGCCGATACATGAGCCGGCTGCCCGCCACCAGGTCGTCGGAAAGGATTATCTTCATGTCCGCGAAGTGGATTGCGAAGACCATCTTGGCCAGGAAGCCGCTCGCCTCCACTCCGCCCTCTCCGCCGTAGCGCGTGTAGCGGTTCTCCGCACGCTCGGGATAGTCGAACTCCTCGGCGCGCGTACTGGCGAAGACGTAGCCACCGGTGAACTGGCCGTAGTAGACCTGCGGCTGGTCGAGCTCCATGCCCTCGGGCGCCTCCGGCGGGACGCCCTTGACCAGCAGAATGGGGAACCCCTGCTCGGTGCGCTTGTTGACCGGGCTGGCACAGGCGCCGTAGCCGTGGGTGTATTGCAGCCGCAGGTTAACCCAGGTCCGGGCCTCCTCCGGCAGCAGCTCCCACCGCAGCTCGCGGGGGGAGAGCATCATCTGCACCACGTCGCCGCCGAGACGGTAGCGGTCAACGGCGATGCCGGGGAAGCCGTAATACGTGCGCAGCCCCTGCTTCTCGCGGTAGATCACCAACAGCGGCCCCTTGTCCCAGAGGCGGATGTTGCTGATGGTGCCCTCCTCGGCCAGCAGGTTCCTGTGCGTCAGGTCTTCGCGGACTGCGTACTGGACCTCCGCCACGTCGTCCAATCCGTAGGCGTTCAGTGTCTGGCTGATGGCGTTCTCCAGGTAGGGCCTCTCCAGCTCGAGTTCGTTGGGCTCGACGCGCAGGGACTGCACCGCCGGCGGCAGCAGCACCAGACAGACCAGGGCCAGCGCCGCCCACCCGGCCACCGCAGCTACCAGCCGCTTGTAATCCCCTGCGCTCCGCGCGGAGAAGAACACCACGGCGCCGACCACGCTGGCGACGGTCATGACCCAGTAGCCCACCAGCCGGACCTTCACGTCGGTGTAGCCCGCACCGAATACCACGCCCGTTCGGCTGTAGAGGAGGTCGTAGCGCTGCAGGAAGTAAGCCCCCGCCGTGAGCAGGAAGATCACCCCCACCGTGCCCGACATGTGGCGAAACGGGCGCGCGGGGAAATCCTCCACCCGCTCAACGGCGAACACGCCGGAGGCGAAGTAAACCAACCCGGCCAGGCCCAGCGACACCCATGCCAGCACCTGGAACAGCGGCACCAGCAGCGTGACTACCGGGAACACGAACACGTAGAAGCCCACGTCGTTGTCGAAGATGGGGTCCTGCATTTCGAACGGAACCCGGTTCAGCAGCAGCAGGACCCGGTTCCACAGGGCCGCCGCAGAACCGCCCCCTACCAGCCCGGCCAGCACAGCCACCACCCATCCGAAGATGCCCGCGAACCGCCGCACCGAAGGCAGCCGGACCGTCCACCGGCCCCAGCGGTAGAACATGACCTCCTGGTCGCCCGTGCGGTTCAACGCCAATACAAGGCCTGCC
>CAYFVS010000468.1:0-8792 GCA_964346565.1 uncultured candidatus Brocadiaceae bacterium
GCAGGCTCACCAGGGCCAGGGTCGTGCTCGTGCTCGACGGTGACGCGGCGGGCCTGGTAGTCCAACTTCTGGTCGGCGATCTGGCCCATCGCGTTGTCCACTATGATGTTGCCGCGCGCCTGCACGTCCCACAGATGGTGGCCGCGCAGGATGAGGCCGCCGCCGAACCAGCCCCTCCGCAGGAAGCCATACCCGTTGTGGTAGAGGGTGTTACTCGTCACGCACAGGTTGGTCTTCCTGGCGGACTCCTCGACGGCCGCAAGGTCCACGCCATTGCTGTGGTTGTTGTAGATGAGGTTGTGGTGGATGCGCACGTCGTCAACCGGCGTGTGGCCCTCCGAGGCCACGACGATGCCGCCGGCGTCGTGGATGGTGTTGTGGTGCACATCCATGTCCTGAATCAGGCCGCCCCAGCTATCAACGTAAATACCGACGGCGAGGGTACTGTGGATGTAGTTGTGGTGAACCTCGCCGCTCCGACACGCTCCCTTGCAGTCCACGCCCTCCTTGTCGCTGGCGTAGATCTCGTTGAAGGCCACCTCGAAGTCGTAGGCCGGCCCCATGGTGATGGACTCGTGCGGTGGATGGAACACCAGGCTGCGGCTGCCCGTGGGGCCCGGATGCATCTCCCGTGACGTGGGCTGCACGAGCGTGTTGCCGACCACGCGCACCCGGCGCGTGTTGAACACGCCTATGCCGGAGTTGAAGGTGCGGAATACCCTGTTGTGTAGAAGCTCTATGTCGTGTCCTTGCCGGACGTTGAAGCCCGAGTTGTGCGAGCTCTGGACCTGTAGGCCCTGCACGCGGATGAAGCCGCGGTCCACGAGTTGGAAGGCGCCGCCGTCGTGGTCGAACGGCGGTCCCGGGCGACTCGCATCGAGCCGGTGGTGGCGGGCGTCAATGACCGGCGTTTCGCCGGGATAGGCGGAGTAGGTAATCCACTTGTCCTCCGTGCCCGAATGCGCCGGCACGATCTCGTGGGTGATGGGGTAGGTGCCCGCGCGCAGGTAGACGGTATCTCCCGGTTCCAGTGCTTCCGCGGCTTGCTGAACGGTGGCCCACGGACGGTTGAAGGTTCCGGGGGCGTCGTCGCGGCCCTTCGGCGGCGGCTGCACGTAGAAGGCCCTTCCCGTCTGCTCACCGTCCGAGGTGGCGAGGCCCGCGACTACGGCCGCGCCGTAATCCAGACGGAGGGAGTTGCCCGAAATCAGGTCCATGGATGTGATCTCCACCTCCGGCCGGGGGTTGGGCCATCTCATCTCGTAGAGGACCAGCTTCTCGGTGGTCTGCGCGCTCAACTGCTCCACCCAGGCGGGCCGCGCCCAGAGCATGGGCGCCACAGGACCCGTGCGGAACATGGCCCCCAGCCCTTCCCCCCACCGCACCGGAACGTCCAGCATGCGCCCGTCCGCGTAGCGGATGCGGTAGCTGAAGAGCACAGGCGGCTCGCCCGGCAACTGCGACTTCCGCTTCTGAAGGGCCACTCGGGCGGCCCACTCATCGAGCGCGGGCCCGGGTTCGAACGCGTGAAGGAAGCGTAGCTCTGTCGCCCTCCGCTCGACCGGCACCTCCTCCAGCCTGTCGGTGCCGGCGGGCGGCCCGCCCAGCAGGATGGCGTGCGGGAATCCATCCTTGCCGGCGATCTGCCAGCGGACGCCGCCGAGCACATGCTCGCCCGGGGGCAGAGAAAGCTGCCGGCCATGCGAAGCCGCCGTCCGCAGCGCCGGCAGTGAGTCCGGTGAGTCCAGACGGACGTTGAGATGTTGTTGCGGCAACCTGACCGGGCGCCACTCGCCGTCGGCAGGAGACGCGGACATGCAGAGGGCAAGAGCCAGAAGACACACGCAGGGCAGGGCGCGCCTGCCGGCGCATCGTGGCAGCGACATGGCGAGTCCTCCCGCCGGTTCCATCGGTCTGAAGTAGGGGCCGCGTGACTGCCGGGCCGGCGCCGCCGGCCACATGCCGCCGGCCCGGGACGGGGGAATGCTATGTCGGGCGGCCAGAGATGTCAATGCTGCCCGGAGGCACGGCGAGCAGCGTTGCGATACTTGCGCCTCTGAGGCGCCTCTGCTACACTCGCAATGTTCCAGCGGGGGCTGCCAGACAGCTCCGGGGCCGGGAGCGGCGCGAGTAGGGAGGGATACAGGGATGAGGAGGCTGAGTGGCCGGGGCGCGTTGACGAAGGTACTGCTGCTGGGGCTGGTCCTGAGCGCCGGTCCGATGCTGCTCTCCTGTGGGCGCGGGGGCGAGGAAGAGGAGGCCGGGGCCGTCGCGCTCCCTCGTCAAGAGACGCTGTACGTGGCCGGCCTGCAGTGGGGAGCGCCCTCGACATTCAACCCCGTGGCCTCCGATCCCGACTGGCCGCTGAACGATCCACAGCGGCAACTGCTCTACGAGACCCTCTTCGCCTACAACATGGTCACCGGCGAGCTGGAGCCGATGCTGGCCACGGAATACCGGTGGGCGGAGGATTCCACACTCGAGATTGACCTCCAGCCGGAGGCCCACTGGCAGAACGGCGAGCCATTCACCTCCGCCGACGTGGTCTATACCTACGATCTGGCTCGTCGCTACGACCTGCCCTACAGCTCCTTCTGGGACTATGTTGCCGATGTGACCGCGGTGGACGAACACACCGTGCGGATGAAACTGAACCCGGACAACCCCAATCGCCTGATGGTGCTGGACCAGGTATGCAGCGTGCGCATGGTCCCCAGGTCCGTCTTCGAGCGCAAGGAGGAGGAGTTCGGCGGGGACGGCACACAACTGCGCGCCTGGGCTAACGAGCAACCGGTCGGCAGCGGGCCCTACCGCCTGAAGGAGGCATCAGCGCAGAAGGTAGTCATAGAACGCTGTGACGACTACTGGGGGAGTGCGATCTGGGGCCTGCCCGCGCCGAAGTACATCGTGCACGTGATCTACCGCGGCAACGAGTCGGGCAACCTGGCCCTGGAGGCCGGCGACGTGGATCTCTCGCAGCAGTTCGTGCCGCAGATATGGAAGATGTGGGAGAGCGGCAGGCCTGTGGGCACCTGGCTGAAGGAACCGCCGTACTTCTATGTCGGCGGGTCCATGCCCTCGCTGCTGATCAACGTCCACCGGCCGCCGCTGGACGACGTGGCGTTCCGTCGGGCCCTCGCCCACGCCATCGACTACCAGAAGATAGCCGAGCTGGCCATGACCCGTTACTCGCCGACCATGGTGCCGGGTCTCATCAGCAAGTTCGGCCGGGAGGGGGAGTACTTCGATCAGGAGTTGGTGGACCGGTACGGCTGGCGGTTCGACATGGAAGAGGCCGGACGGATACTGCAAGGGGCCGGTTACGGGACCGAGGAGGCCGGGCAGCGCCTGATGCCTGACGGCACGCCGGTCCGCCCGCTGACCATGGAGTGCCCGCACGGCTGGACGGACTGGATGAGTTCGCTGAACATAGCCGCGCAGACCATGCGCCAGCTCGGGTTGGAGGTGCGGGTCGAGTTCCCGGAGTATCCGCCGTTCAACGACCGAATGCAGCGCGGCGACTTCGACATGGTCATGTGGAACCCCGCCGGTTCGTACTCCCCCGCGCAGCCGTGGCTCAAGTTCCGCAACGCCATGCTCTCCCGCGGCGTGCCACCCATCGGGGAGGGCATTGCATTCTGGAACTACGGCCGCTATCGAAACCCGGAGGCCGAGAAGCTGTTGCAGGAGATCCCCACTGTCACCGAGGAGTCCGAGCGCAAGCGGCTCTACTCGCAGCTGAACCGCATCTTCCTACAGGACATCCCCCAGATCCCGCTCGAGTACCGGCCCTGGTTGTTCTACGAGTTCAACACCACGTGGTGGGAGAACTTCCCCACCGCGCAGAACCCCTATGCTCCCCCACAGATCTGCACAGACGGCGCCGGCATTCGCGCGCTCTACCAGATACGGCCCACCGGCAGAAGCGGCCGTTAGGCGACCCGTTGCGTGATCGGACCTTGTCCCTGTGGCCGTGCCGTCCCGGAGGCGCAATGCCGGTACCGGTCGAGCCAGACCCCTGAAGAGGCTTTCAGGAGCCCGCTGGTGAAGTTCTTCGCCAAGTACGTCGGCAAGCGCGCCGGGTGGTACTTGCTCACCTTCGTATTCGCCCTGTTCCTCAACTTCTATCTGCCCCGCCTCATCCCGGGCGACCCCATCAGCCAGATCGTCAACAAGATGGCCGCCGGTGGGATGGAGAGCGAGCGGATGCAGCGGCTCTACGACACCTACGTGCGGGAATTCGGTCTCAACGAGGCACTGTGGCGCCAGTTTGCCGGTTACGTCGGCATGTTGCTGAGGGGAAACCTGGGCACCTCGTTCACCCGGTATCCCCGGCCGGTTGCCAGCATACTGGGTGAAGCCATTCCGTGGTCGCTTGCGCTCCAGCTTCCGGCCTTCGTCGTGGGGTGGGTGATCGGGAACGTGCTGGGCGCTGTGGCCGCCTACAGGAAGGGAATCTTCGACTCGAGCGTTCTGCCGGCGGCGCTGTTCCTGAACTCCATCCCGCATTACGCCCTGGGCATCCTGCTGCTTTACTTCCTGGCGGTGGTGGCCGGCGTATTCCCGGTGGCGGGCGGCTGGGACCAGACGTTGACCGTGGGCCTGTCCCTGCGGTTCATCGGCAGCTACCTGTACCACTACATACTGCCGTTCCTGGCCATCGTTCTGGTAACGGTGGGCGGACAGGCCATCGGCATGCGCGAGATGTCCATCTACGAACTGCGCAGCGACTACGTGTTCTACGCGCGCAGCATGGGCATCGGCAGCGGCCGGGTGATGCGCTACGTGTTCCGCAACGCAGTCCTGCCCCAGATAACCGGCTTCGCGACCTCCCTGGGCATGGTGGTGGGAGGGTCGTTGGTCACCGAGGTAGTCTTCTCCTACCCGGGGGTGGGTACGGTTCTGTTTACGGCCATCCGGCAGTCGGACTACCCGCTGATTCAGGGCTGCACGCTGGTTGTGACCATCGGCGTCCTGGCAGCCAACTTCCTGATGGATTTGTGTTACGGGGTCATCGACCCGCGCATCCGAGCTGCGGAAATGGAAGAGGCGGGTGCATGAAGGAGTTCATCCTCAGAATGTGGCGCGCTCCCAAGGTGCGGGTCGGCTCCTGCGTCTTCGTCGGGCTGGTCCTGTTCGCCTTCGTGACGCCCCTGTTCCTGGGGGCCGGGCCGATGGAGAGCGTCGGCGGCCTTTATGAATCACCCTCTGCAGAACACTGGCTGGGCACCGACAACTTCGGCCGCGACGTGTTCACCCAGGTAGCCTACGGCACGCGCACGTCACTGAGAGTGGGGCTGCTGGCCGGCCTGACCGCCACGCTCATCGGCACGGCCATCGGCGCCCTGGCCGGTTACAAGGGCGGCCTGGTGGACGGCGTGCTGAACTCCCTGACGAACCTGTTCCTGGTCATCCCGCCCTTCGTCATTCTCATCCTGCTTTCAATCAGCCTGGGCACCCGAAGCGTCGGCATGTTGGCCGTGGTGATCGGCGTGACGAGCTGGTCGTGGGTGTCCCGCTCGGTGCGCGCGCAGGTGTACAGCCTGAAGACACGCCGCCACGTGGACCTGGCGCGCATCAGTGGCTTCGGCACTGCGGCCATCATCGTGCGTGAGATCATCCCGTACCTGCTCTCCTACGTGATGATGGCCTTCGTACTTCAGGTGGCGGCCGGCATCCTCAACGAGGCCACGTTGAGCATGCTCGGGCTGGGTCCGTACAACACCGTCTCGCTGGGAACGATGATGTCGTGGGCGCTCATGTACGAGGCGCTCCGCACGGGCGCATGGTGGGCCTTCATCCCCCCCGTGGTGCTCATCGCGCTGATCACGTTCTCGCTGAAGTACGTCAACAGCGGCATGGACGAAGTGTTCAATCCCCGGCTGAGGGAGGCCTGACCGTGGCCGTGGTGCTGGAAGCGGAGGGCCTGCGGGCTTACTACCGCACCCGGTTCGCCGAGGAGGTGCGCGCGGTCGAGGGCGTCTCCCTCTCCCTGCGCGAGGGTGAGGTCCTGGGGATAGCCGGGGAATCCGGCTGCGGCAAGTCCACCCTGGCGCGCGCGTTGACCAACCTGTTCGATCCGCCGCTGCACCGCGTCGCGGGGGCGGTCAGCATCGAGGACCTCGATCTGTACGCCATGTCGCCCGAACAGGTGCGCAGCTGCGTCCTGGGCTGCAAGATAGCCTACATACCCCAGAGCGCCATGAACGCCCTGAACCCCACGCGCCGCATAGCTCGGTTCGCCCGCGACGTGATGCGCACTCACTATCCGGACATGAGCGCCGAGCGGATGCTGGGAAGGGCGCGACAGCGGCTCGAATCCCTCTCTCTGCCCGAAAGCGTGCTGGACCGCTATCCGTTCGAACTCAGCGGCGGCATGCAACAGCGCGTTGTGGTCATGGTCTCCACGCTGCTGAACCCGTCGGTCCTTATCGCCGACGAGCCCACCTCCGCCCTGGACGTCAGCACGCAGAAGGTGCTGGTGCGCATGCTGCTCGATCTGCTGGAGCGTCGCATAGCGCGCAGCCTGATCTTCATCACCCATGACATCACCGTGCTGCGTCACATCTGCGACCGCATCGCGGTCATGTACGCCGGCGAGTTCGTGGAGGTGGGCACCACCGAGCAGATTGTCTTCGACCCGGTGCACCCGTACACGCAGGCGCTGCTCAACTCGGTGATGGTGCCGGAGCCCGGGATGCGCTCGCGGGAGCTGGTCGGCATTCCCGGGGCGCCGCCGAAGGCCGTCGGCCCGCCCTCCGGCTGTCGGTTCGGTGCGCGGTGCACCCAGCACGACGAAGTGTGCCGGCGACTGCACGGAGAGCTGCGGCTGCTGAAGGACCGACTGGTCAGATGCGCCCGGCTGGCCGCCGAGGCGGGGCGGGAGGACGCCGATGAGTGATGGGCCGATCGTCAGCGTTCGCGGTGTGGCGCGCATCTTCAGACGGGGCCGAGGAGGCGGGCAGGTCCGCGCCGTGGACGGCGTCAGCATGGAAGTACCCCCCGACACGATTGCCTCAATCGTCGGCGAGAGCGGCAGCGGCAAGACCACACTGGCCCGGATGATGCTCGGCCTGCTGCGGCCCACCGAGGGCGCCGTCCTGTATCGCGGGACCGACATTGCCTCGCACAGCAGCGGCCAGCGGCGCGAGTATTGGCGCAACGTGCAGGGCGTCTTCCAGGACCCCTACTCTGCCTTCAACCAGTTCTTCCGGGTGCGCAAGATACTCAACGACGCCTTCAGGCTGTGGAAGCGACGGCCCCCGCGCGCCGAGCGGAACAGGCGGGTCCACGAAGCCCTCGACATGGTGAACCTGGAGCCGGGCGAGGTGCTCGACCGCTACCCCTTCGAGCTGAGCGGAGGCCAGGGGCAGCGGCTCATGATAGCGCGCGTCTTCCTGATCAGCCCCTCACTGTTGATTGCCGACGAGCCGACTTCGATGATAGACGCGTGCAGCCGGGTGAACATCCTGCAGGCCTTGATGCGCCTGCGCGAGGAGCAGGGCGCCAGCATTCTGTTCGTCACCCATGACATGGGTCTGGCCTACTACGTCTCGGACACGCTGCACATCATGTGCGAGGGACAGGTTGTGGAGAGCGGGCCTGCCGACCGGGTCACCGAGTCCCCACAGCATCCCTACACGCGGCATCTTCTGCGCGACGTGCCGCGACTGCACGAGCCCTGGCTGCAAGGGGAGGGCGAACGCACCGGCGCCCCGCCGACGCCGTGAACGAGCCCCGGCCCGCTTCTACAGCCGGCGGCGGGCGCTGTGCTCTGCCGCGCGGACAATCGCAACAGAGGAGGTCGAACGTGGACAGGAAGGAGATCGCACCGAACGAGCTGGTTCTCCGCCCCGTGGGCGCCTGGGCGGATGAGTGGATGCTGCTGACGTGCGGCGACTTCGCCGAAGGCCGGTTCAACTGCATGACCGTCTCCTGGGGCAGCCTGGGCACCATGTGGGACATGCCGTTCGCCATGGTCGTCGTGCGGCCGACCCGCTACACCTATGAGTTCATGGAGCGCACCGACAACTTCGCCCTGTGCGCCTTCCCCGAGCGGCACCGCGACACGCTGCTGATGCTGGGCACGAAGTCGGGCCGGGACACCGACAAGGTCGCCGAGTCCGGTCTCACGCCCATCGCCTCTGAGCGGATCAGCAGCCCCGGCTTCGAGGAGGCGAAGCTCATCCTCGAGTGCCGCAAGATCTACTTCGACGACTACGAGCCGGGCCACTTCCTCGACGGTGCCATCCACGGCATGTACGACCACGACTACCATCGGATATACTTCGGGGAGATCGTCGCGGCCCACGGCACGGCCGAGTACCGGGGCTGAGGCGTGGGCCGAGTCCCGCAGCCCAGACATCTCGCGTTGGCTTGGCTCTCCTTTGGACAGACAGGCCGGCGGGCGTTCCTCGTGGAGATGGACGCCTTCAGCCCTTTGGCTTTGTTTGGGCAGCCAGCATGTTGAGGCGCTGCGAGGTCATCGTCCGGGGTGGGAGCAGTTCACGCAGCATGAGCCGCAGCGTACAGGAGCAGAGCTGCGGATCCATACCCAGGGCTGAGAAGGTGGCCAGGCTCCTGGCGTAGTTGATGGTGCGGGGCCTTTTGCGGAACCTCAGCGATGGGCTTCGCAGCCGGCAGCGTGACGCATGTCCGCACTGGAACTCGACGAATCAGACAGTACGGAGACCTGACCCACCAGGAGGCGCCGGCCACAGGTACGTCGCGACCGGGGGAGGACCGATGAGAGGACTGGAGGTATCGCGGCGGTTCTTCTGGGAGTGGGGGCT